>NZ_JAIUKB010000001.1:0-106420 GCF_020176785.1 Saccharopolyspora sp. 6V
CGGCCGTGAGGTCATCGCCGGTGTTCGTGGCGGTGATCGTCATCGAGCCGTCGGCGACCTCGACGGACAGCCGGGCGCCCCCCCCCCCCCCCCCCCCCCCCCCCCCCCCCCCCCCCCCCCCCCGCGCCGAGGTTTCGCATCTACCTGATCGCAACCCTTGGCGCGGCCGCGAACACCGCCCCTCCGCGCCTCGCGGGATCGGGCTCGCGCGGCGGATCTCGTCGTTCCCCCGTCAGCGGCGAACCCGCGGCGGGAGCCGGGCAACGGCGCCCGTCAGGGCGCGGCGATGCCGCGGAGGGAGGCGAAGTCGGCCAGCGGGGCCGGTTTGCCGAAGTAGAAGCCCTGGCCGTGGTCGCAGCCGATGCGCCGCAGGATGTCCAGCTGCTCCGCGGTCTCCACGCCCTCGGCGACCACGGTGAGCCCCACCGCGTGCGCCATCGCCACGATGCTGGTGACGATCGCCTGCACGTCGTCGGAATCGCTGAGCTCGGCCACGAACGACCGGTCGATCTTGAGCGTGTCCAGCGGCAGCCGCCGCAGCTGCGCCAGCGAGGAGTAGCCGGTGCCGAAGTCGTCGATCGCCAGGAACACGCCCAGCTTCCGCATCCCGCGCAGCATCCGCACCGCCGAGGTCGCGTCCAGCATCAGCGCGTTCTCGGTGACCTCCAGGCACAGCGAGCCCGCGGGCAGCCCGGCGTCGCCGAGCGCGGCCCGCACCGTGTCGTGCAGCCGCGGGTCGCCGAGCTGGCGGGGGGAGAGGTTCGCGTTGATCTGCAGTTCCGCGCCGTGCTCCCGCCGCAGCTCGGCGAACTCGCGGGTCGCGGTGCGGAGCATGAACCCGCCGACCTCGTTGATCAGGTCGCTCTCCTCGGCGAGCGGGATGAACTCGGCGGGGGAGACGGCACCGTGCTCCGGGTGGGTCCAGCGCAGCAGAGCTTCGGCGCCGACGATGCGCTCGGACGCCAGCTCCACCACCGGCTGGTAGGCCACCCACAGCTGGCCGCGCGGCACGGCGTGGCGCAGCTCCTGCTCCAGCAGCATGTGCCGCTGCACGCGTTCCCGGAGCTCCACGTCGAAGAACGCGTACCGGCCGCGGCCCTGCGCTTTCGCCCGGTACATCGCCACGTCCGCGTCGCGCAGCAGGTCCTGGGCGGAGCGGGTGTCGCCGGGCCGGGACACGACGATGCCGACGCTGGCGTCCACGTGCAGCCGGATGCCGTCCACGTGTGTCGGTTCGGTGAGGGTGCGCAGCAGTTCGTCCGCGCGGGCGCGCAGGTCGTCGTGGTCCGGCGAGTCCTGGGTGGCGACCACGAACTCGTCGCCGCCGAGCCTGCCGACGAGCTCCCGGTCGCTGGTGGCGCGCACCAGCCGCTGCCCGATGTTGCGCAGCACCTCGTCGCCGACGCCGTGCCCCAGCGAATCGTTGACGATCTTGAAGTTGTCCAGGTCGACGAACAGCACCGCCAGCGGCTCGGTGCGGTCCGGCGAGTTCACCGCCGAGTCCAGGTGGCGCAGCACCAGCGTGCGGTTGGCGAGCCCGGTCAGCGGGTCGTGGGTGGCCTCGTGCTCCAGCCGTTCGCGGGCGGCGAGGCTCTCGGTGATGTCGCTGAACGACACCAGCACCCGGTGCGGCGGCCGATCGTCGGGGTTCAGCGCGCGGGAGGACATCGCGAGCCACACGCTCTCGCCGTCGTCCCGCTGCACCCGCATCACCTGCGAGTTCACCGGTTTCCCCGTGCGCAGCGTGACTGTGGACGGCCGGGTGTCGCCGCTGGCGCGGTCGCCGTTCTCGTCGAACATCGGCCACCACTCGGAGTCCATGCCGACCAGTTCGCTCGGCCGGGCGCCGAGGATGCGCTGCGCCGCCGGGTTGGCCGATTCGATGATCCCGGTGGGGGCGACCACCAGCACGCCTTCGTCGAGCGCGTCGATGACGGTGGCGAAGGTCCGCTCGGCGCGGCGGCGGGCCGTCTCGTCGGCGCACACCAGCACGTAGCCGTCGTCCATCTCGGAGACGGTGACCCGCACGATGAGCGCGTTGCCGTCGCCGCGCCGGTGCAGCGCCTCGGTGACCCCGCCGGCGGCGAGCAGTTCCGCCGGGCTCAGCCGGGCGCCGACCAGTTCGTCCACCGGGCGGCCCATGGCCTGGTCCGCCGAGATCCCGTAGACCGCTTCGGCGGCCGGGTTCCAGCTGGTGACCAGCGAGTCCCGGTCGGTGGCGATGATGGCGTTGCTGACGTGCTGCACCAGCGCCGCCTGGTAGCGCAGGCTCGTCTCGGCGGCCTTCTTGTCGGTGATGTCGCGCAGGATGACCTGCAGCGCGGGACGGCCTTCCCAGGTGGTGAGCACCGAGACGACCTCGACGGGGGCGCGGCTGCCGTCGAACCGGTGCAGCGCGGCCTCGGCCGGTTTGGTCCGCGCGCCGGGGAACGTCAAGGTCCGCAGCCGCGCCCGCATCATCGGCACCGAGTCGGCTTCCACGAAATCGGTGATGGCGCGACCGACCACCCGGTCGGTGCTGTCGGTGCCGAGGATGCCCAGCGTCGCCGAGTTCGCGTAGCGGACCACGCCGTCCTGGTGCACGCAGATCGCGTCCGGGCTCAGCTCGACCAGCAGCCGGTACCGGTCGGCGAGGTCGGTGAGGGTCTGCCGGTCCTGGTGCACGCGCGTGACGTCGGCCGCGACGCCGATGAGCCGTTCGGCCTCGCCCTCCTCGCGGTGGCGCCGCGCGTGGAAGTGCACGAAGCGGGTGCCGCCGTCCGAGGCGGGCAGGCGCTGTTCGAGGTCCAGGTCGTGCCATTCGGCGGCGGTGCGGGCGGACAGCGCGATCGGTTCGAGGAGTTCGCGCAGCCGGGCGCGCAGCGAGTCCTCGTCGGCCCCGGGCAGGCCCAGCAGCGCGTCCATGCCGGAGGTCCAGACGAGACCGTCGTCGTCGAGGCGCAGCGACCAGCGGACCGCGCCGCTGGCGGCCAGCGCGAGGTCGAGGAACTCGCGGTCCAGCTCGGAGTTCTTCGAGTGCGAGACCACCGGGTCAACCATCGATCATCCAGGAGACAGATCTTGTGCACGTACTGCGCAACCGCTCCACCGCCGTCCACGCCATGTCGTTCCGCTCTCGAACAGCGAAGCGCCCTCCCCTTCTCCCCGCGAGGCGTAGGCCCCCGACCGGATGCTCGTAGTTTCCCATGTGCGCTGCTCGTGAACCGTCCTGAGTGGCGGGTGCGTCCGAGGAGCCCGCTGATCATAAGCCCGCGCCGGATCGGCGGCGAACACGGCAGGTGATCCGCCGCGGGTTGTCAGTAGTGATCTGTTGGCCCGTTCGCGTGGTCATTCGAGTTCAAAAACACTAATGGTTTTCGAGGACCGCCTTCTCGTTTCACTCTAAAGAGGATCGAGCTGGTAGGTGCGGTGCACCAAGTGACTGCGCGTAGCTCGATCTCCGACTCGGTGATCCGCCTCTCCCGCCGGTACCGCGAGATTCACGACACCGGTCCCGGCGGGCGATTCGCGGCGGCTCCGAACGCGCTTCGCCGCGACTCGTGCGGCGAACGCGGAATCGATTGATCGGAAAGCGAGAAGGAGAAGCAGATGAACCCGCAGCGCTCTGCAATCGAAATCGGCGGCATCGGCGCGGTGACCGGCTACGGCTGGGGTCGCGCCGAGCTCTGGGACGGCCTGGCCGCCTCGAAGCTCGCCGCCACCCTCGTCGACGGGTACGGGCCCGACCAGGACCGCACCGCCTGGGTCGCGCGCGTGCCCGACGGCGGCGACCCCGCGGACGGGCCGAGCCGCTTCGCCAGGGCGATGCGCTCGGCGGCCCGCGAAGCGATCGCGGACGCCGGCGAACGCGGCTGGAAACCCGGCCGCCGGGTCGGCCTGCTGCACGCCGTGGTGCTCGGTGAAGTGGATCTGTGGCGGGAGTTCTACCAGTCCCGCGGCGGCCAGGTCTCGGTTCGCGAATACCTGGCGCTGATGCCCTCCACCCCGATGTCGACGTTCATGAAGGAATTCGGATTCCACGGACCCGCCATGAACGTTTCCGCCATGTGCGCGTCGGGGAACGCCGGGATGCTCACCGCCAAGGCGTGGCTGGACGCCGGGATCGTCGACGACGTGGTCTTCGTGGCCACCGACCTGTCGGCGAGCCCGGAGAACGTGCTGCACTTCGAACGGCTCGGCGTCGTGGTCACCGATACCGATCCGTTCGACGCCTGCCGCCCGTTCCAGGAAGGCAGCCGCGGATTCGTCATGGGCGAGGCCTCGGTCGGCATGGTGCTGTCCCGCGGCCTTCCCGACGCCTACGCGCGGGTGCTCGGCGGCGCCATGTCGCACGACGCGCACCACGTCACCTCGATCGAGCCGAACCTGGCGGAGGTGACCCGCTGCGTGCGGGACGCGCTGGACAACGCCGGGGTGGCGGGCGGCGACATCCGCTACCTCAACGCGCACGGCCCCGGCACCGCGCAATGCGACCGCGCCGAAGCGCGGTTCTGCGCGGAACTGCTGGGCGCGGACACCGAGATCTTCTCGGTGAAGCCGCTCGCCGGGCACTGCCAGGGAGCGGCGTCGGCGGTCGAGGTGGCGGCCACCGCGCTGGGCCACCGGCACGGCCTCGTCCCGGCCGCGCCGCGGCACGCGGCGGGCGATCCGCGGCTGCTGGACGGTCCGACGCCGTTCGACGGCGGGCTCACCCTGAAGTCCTCCATCGGCATGGGCGGGCACAACTCGGCCGTCGTGCTCGCCCCGCCGCGGTGAGCGCGCCCCGGAGGTCGCCCGAGCCCGGCTCGGGGTGATCGGAGCGCGGCGGTGCCCGGACCTCCTCCGGGAGGCCGGCCCCCGTCCCGGGTCAGGGCGTCCAGGCCGCCACTTCGGCGAGGAACTCGTCCCGGCGCCGCTCGTCGAGGAACGCCGCGCGGAACGAGTTCGCCGCCAGCTCCCGCAGCTGCTCGGTGCTCAGCCCCAGCTCGCGGCGCACCGCGTCGAAGTTCTCGTCCACGTACCCGCCGAAGTAGGCCGGGTCGTCCGAGTTCACCGTCACCAGCAGCCCCCGCGCCAGCAGCTCGGGCAGCGTGTGCCCGCTGAGCTCCGCGAACGCGCCGAGCCGCACGTTGGACAGCGGGCACACCGTCAGCGGGATCCGCTCCCGGCGCAGCCGTTCCACCAGCTCCGGGTCCTCCAGCGCGCGGATGCCGTGGTCGACGCGCTGCACGCCCAGCAGGTCCAGCGCCTCCCGCACGTACTCCGGCGGCCCCTCCTCACCGGCGTGCGCGACCGCGCGCAGGCCCAGTTCGCGGGCCCGGGCGAACACCTCGGTGAACTTCGACGGCGGGTGCCCCACCTCGGCCGAGTCGAGGCCGACCCCGACGATGCGGTCCAGGAACGGTTCGGCCAGCCGCAGCGCCTCGGCCGCCGATTCGGCGGACTCGTCGCGCAGGAAGCAGAGGATCAGCGAGGCCGACACGTCGCTGCTGGTCAGCGCCGAGTGCAGCCCGCCGATCACGGTCTCCATCGGCACGCCGCGCTTGAGGTGCGCCTGCGGGTCGAAGAAGATCTCCGCGTGCCGCACGCCCTGCTCGGCGCAGCGGTCCAGGTAGGCGGCGGCCAGGTCGTGGAAGTCGGCCTCGGTCCGCAGCACGGCCATGTTCGCGTAGTAGATGTCCAGGAACGACTGCAGATCGCTGAACCGGTACTTCGCCCGCAGGTCGGCGACCGACTCGTGGGGGAGCTCGATGCCGTTGCGCCGCGCCAGGTCGAAGACCATCTCGGGTTCGAGGGTGCCTTCGATGTGCACGTGCAGTTCGGCCTTGGGCGGGGTGGGCGCGGCGTTCATCCCGCGAGACTAGCGAGGCGCCGGCGCCCGGGACGCCGCTCCGGTGCCCGGAGGAGACGGTGCTCACCGCGCGGGGGGCGCCGCCTTGGCGTGCTGGGCGGCGGCCATCACCTCGCGCAGGGCGGTGTTCAGCGATTCGAGGGTGCTCAGCGGCAGGCCGAGGCGGTCGACGATCTGCTGCGGGATCTTCTCGGCCTCGGCGCGGAGCTCGCGCCCGGCGGGGGTGAGGCCGACGGTGACCGAGCGCTCGTCGCCCGCGTTGCGGCTGCGCGTGAGGTAGCCGACCGCTTCGAGGCGCTTGAGCAGCGGGGACAACGTCGCCGGTTCGGCCTGCACGGTGTGGCTGAGGTCCTTGACGGAGCGCGGTTCGGCCTCCCACAGCGCGAGCATCACCAGGTACTGCGGGTGGGTGAGGTTGAGCGGTTCGAGCAGCGGCCGGTACAGCGCGATGACGCTGCGGGACGCGACCGACAGCGCGAAGCAGACCTGCCGGTCCAGCGCCAGCGGGTCGTCGCCGAGTTCCAGGTCCGGTTCGACGGGGCTCATCGCGTTCCTTCCGATCGGCCTGGGTGCACGTTAACATATAGCGGGCATATGATTAGCGTGTTAAACATCGGGTGGTCGTTCCAGGTGTGGACGGCCGAACGGGAGGCGGTTCGCGGTGACCGAGGCGAAGCGGGTGCGCCCCGACCCGGTGCGCTGGGTCTGGTACGCGTTCGGCGGCAAGCTGCCGTCGCGGCACGACGAGTGGGTGCTGCACGACGTCACCGCTCGCACCTGGCAGCTGCGCCACGCGGTGCGCAGCCTGGTGCAGATCTCCCCGGGGCTGCTGTTCCTGCTGGTCCCCGGCCCGATGTGGATCAAGGCGATGGCGATCCTGGGCGGCGCGATCCTCGCGGTCTGGTACGGCATGGCCTACGCCGAGTTCACCTGCGAGCACCGCGCGTTCAAGCAGGGCTATCCGCTCGGCACCGCGCGCCGGGTCCGCAAGGAGGCCGCCGAGTGGATGAGCGAGCAGCAGCGCGCCCGCTACGCGGCGCTCTACCGGACGCCCGAGCAGGACGGCTCCGGCGAGCAGGCCGGGAGCTGATCGCGCGGGAGCACTTCGGCCGGGTCCCGCGTGCGCGGGAGATCGCCCGGAAACCCGGGGCTCGGCGGGAGATCGTCCGGGAACTCCGGCGCCCCGGCGGAGGAACCGCCATCGCCCACACCCTCGTCGAACGCGCCGCCCCGGATGATTCATGCTGGTGACACCCGTCCCCGCGGCGAAGTGCCCGGAACGCGCCGCCCTGGGACGGTGGGTCGAGACCTGAACGCCGGAACCGGCGCCCCCGCGCAGCGATGCGGGCGGGCCGGGCGGTTCCGACGGTCCGGCGCCGGGATCGGCCGAACGACACGGACTTGAGGAAGGCAGCGCCATGACGACCACACTCGGAACCCTGCTCACCGCGATCGTCACCCCGTTCGACGACGAGCTGAAAGTGGACGAGGACGCGTTCGTCGCGCTGCTGCACCACGTGATCGACAGCGGTTCCGACGGAGTGGTGGTCTGCGGCACCACCGGCGAGGCGGCGACGCTCACCAACGAGGAGCACCTGCGGCTCGTCGAGATCGCCTGCGCCGAACGGCCCGAGGGCGTCACGATCCTCGGCTCGACCGGCTCCAACGACACCGCGCAGGCGTGCGCGATGACGGAGCGGGTGACGGAGCTCGGCGTGGACGGCGTGCTGTCGGTGACGCCGTACTACAACCGGCCGAACCGGCGCGGGCTGGTGCGGCACTACACCGAGATCGCGCAGGCCACCGACAAGCCGGTCGTGCTCTACAACGTCCCGTCCCGCACCGCGATCGACGTGCCGAACGACCTGCTCGCCGAGCTCGCCCAGATCGAGCGCGTCGACTACGTGAAGCAGGCCAACGACGACAACCTGGCGCTGATCGACGGGCTCGGCGTCTACTCGGGCAACAACGAGACCTTCGCGCGCGCCCTCGACATGGGCGGCGTCGGCGGCATCGTGGTGGCCAGCCACGTGGCCGGCCCGCAGATGCGGCGGATGATCGACGAGCCGGAGAACCGGGCCGAGCTGGACGCCGCGCTGAAGGACCTGTTCGCGGCGCTGTCGGTGACGACGAACCCGATCCCGGTGAAGGCGGCGCTGAACCTGCTCGGCCACCGCGTCGGCGGCCCGCGGCTGCCGCTGGTGGAGGCCGACGAGGCCGAGACCGCCGTCGTCCGCAACGCCCTCATCGCAGCCGGCTTCCTCGAATCCTGACCCGCCCCGAAGCGCCCCGGCCGACCCGCTCGCCCGGGGCGCTTCCACGTCCAGCCGTGTCGTCGTCCTTCGCTCGTCAGCGGCGAAGCCGCTGAGCGGCGACCCAGCACGCAGCGCGACCGCCCGCGGGTTCTCAGCTGCCTTCTCGCGAGGACAGCGTTTTCTCCTGTGGCGGAGCCACCGGTGAAAACGATCCCGCAGCGAGAAGACAGCTGAGGTTCCGCCACCTGCCCCGACTCGCAGTCGGATCCGGGGGCATCACTCGGTGATCAGTAGGTCTTCTAGTTCTTGTAGGGCGTTGCGGAGGTGGTCGGCGAACTTGTACATCTCCCCGGACACCGCCAGCGGCGTGCTCAGGTAGATGTTCAACCGGTCGGGCAGCAGCACGTAGGCCACCCCGATGCACTTGCCGCTGGTGGAGCCGAACCCGAAGTGCTGGATGTTCTTCGACGGCGCCGAACTGGTGCTCAGGTAGTCGTCGCGCATGATCGTCCAGCCGGGCGAGTCGTAGAGCGCGAGCGGTGCCGCGTCCGCCTCGCCACCGCGGCGCTGGATCAGCTGCAGCTCCCATAGGTGCTGTTCCGGCGCGTCCCCGGCCTGGCACTGCTTGGCGCGCGCCACGTGTGCTTCGGCCGCGGCCCGGAACGCCGCGGTCTTCGCGGCCGCGTCGGCGTCCGGATCGTCGACGGTGCGCACGAAGTCGACGACCTGCGGGGTGACGACCCGCATCGCCTCGGTGCGCCCGTGCCGCCATTGCCGGGTGGCGATGGATTCGTAGGTGGCGCCGATGCCCTTGGTGCGGTGGTGGGCGAGCTGGTACGCCAGCTGCACGAACGCGTCGGGGGACATGCCGAGCCGCTTGGCCCGTTCCGAGCCGAAGTCCTCGAAGGCGAGGACCTTGTTGGAGGTCTCGGCGGCGAAGGTGGCGAACGCGCCCGCCGCGTCGCGCACCTCGGCGCGCAGCGCGTCGTCGAGGACGAAGTCGAGGCGGGAGAAGTCGGGGACGCCGAGCGCGCGGGCGCCCGCGTTCGCCGCGTGCTGCTCCGGCGTCGAATCCAGCAGCCCGTCGACGAAGGCGAGGATGGTGGTGCCGTCCAGCTCGCAGTGCTCCACGTTGATCCCGGCCCGGCCGTCCTCGAACACCACCAGCGACACGGCCTTGTCGAACCAGCGGTTCCCGCTGTCGCCGTGCAGCAGCTGGTCGCAGGCCTCCTGCACGTCGGTGGGCGCGAAGTCCTCCAGGCACAGGCAGAACAGCGCCGACTCGATGGTCTCCAGCGCGTCGCCGTTGCCCAGTTCGAGCAGCCGCTGCCGGGTGTGCGCCCAGTCGGCACGGGCCTTCGTGGTCAGGTGCCCGACGGCGGTCTCGACCGGGGCGCGCTGGGAACCGGCGTCGCGGATGGCCTCCAGGCCGGTCGCGAGGTCGGCCAGGTCGTGCGGGGTGCCGTCGGCTGCGAGCACGTCGAGCCGGAACGCGTTGCCGCGGAAGAACACCACGACGTGCCGGGCGTCCGACGGGCCGGGGTGCTCGGCCGAGTACGGGGAGCGGACGGTGTCCTGCTGCTCCCCGGGGATGCGGATGGTGGAGAACAGGTACTTGTGCTGCTCCATGGAGGAGGCGGCGCCGCGCTGGACCACCGGCGGCAGTTCCTCGGCGTCCACCGCCCGCTTGTGCGCGACGGCGCCCGCGATGAGCCCGGCGGCGCGTTGCACCTGCGTCAGCTCGGAGTCCTGGAACAGGAAGAAGAAGTTGGCGTTGAGCGCGATCCGGTCCCGCCTGCCGAGGTAGCGCGACGGCCAGAACCGGTCGAGCCAGCTGTGCGTGCCCTCGGCGGCGTCGAAGCGCCGCAGCTCGGCGTGCAGTTCGCGGGCCGGGCTGTCGGGCCGCAGGTACTCGGCGACGGCCTGCTCGGTGCGGGCGGTCTGGTCGGCGTCGAGCAGCGGGGCGCACCACTCCAGGAAGCGGGCGCAGCTGCTCTCCAGGGTGGGCAGCGGCACACGCGGCAGCCGGTCCTCGTTGCCGAAGGTGCGGGTGGACCAGTCGTGGTCGTCGTTCACGGTCATCCTAGTGCGATCGGGCTTTCCGGTGTCCGGCTTGCTGGTGGTGCGGTCAGTCGTGCGGGCGGGACAGGTGGAGCTCGGCGTAGAGCCGCCCGTCGGCTTCGAGTCCGGTCGGGTCGACGCCGGCGGCGGTGAGCGTCGCCAGCATCTGCTGCTGCTCCTGCGGGGAGGCGAACCGGCGTTGCTCGAACACGTCCGCCACGCGGGTGGTGCGGTAGCCGAGCTCGGCGAGGGCGGCGGCGATCTCGTCGTACGGGAACATCCGCAGCACGAAGTGCGCCATCCACGGCTTGCGCGGCCCGGCGGCGTCGACGATGCGGCGCAGGGTGTGCTCGCCGACGTAGCCGAGGCAGCCGGTGGAGATCACCAGGTCGGCGCCGTGCAGCAGGTCCCGTTGCCGCGCATCGGGTTCCCGGGTCTCGAAGTCGGCGTGCACTGCCGCGTCGAGGTAACCGGCGGCGAGCCCGTAGTCCAGCGCCGGTCCGGCGGTGTCCAGCCCGATGAACCGGGCCTCGCACCGCTCGCCGCGGGCGCGCAGCCAGTCCCGGTCGCGGGCCAGCAGCCGCTCGTGGTCGAGCTCGTCGGCGTCGCCGGTGTAGCGGGCGTAGAACTCGTCGAGCGTCGCGTCCGCCCGGAGCAGCGCGGCGTTCACCCCGTACGAGCTGCCGACGCCCACGACGGTCGGCACCGGCACCCCGCGGGTGTGCCGGTACTCGTCGAGGAACTTGGCGAAGTACGGCTTGGCCAGTTGCGGGATCCGGTAGTCGAGGGGGTGCAGCGTGCGCGCGAAGTCCCGCGGATCGGGACGGGTGTAGATGTGGTCGAGCGTGATCTTCCCGGTCGAGTCGAACTGCACCGGCGTGCTCCTCTGCGGCTGGGGGTCAGTCGAGCAGCGCGTCGCCGCGCACGGCGTTGCCCGCGGCCGCCAGGTGCTCGGGCAGGACGCGGCCGAAGATCTGCTTCGTGCGGGAGACGCTGCCGATGACGCCGGGACGCTCGCTGTAGGCGAAGATCGCGGTGTGCCGGGCGCGGGTGCCGCCGACCTCGGTGACCCGGTGCAGCGAGAACCGGCCCTTGAACAGCTGCAGGTCGCCGGGCCGCAGCGCGAGCCCGCGCACCAGGTGCTCGCCGTCGCCGTCCAGCACGGCCCGCACGTCGTCGAAGTTCTCCTGCTCGGCGGAGCGGATGTCCTGGCAGTACTCGAAACCACCGCCGGATTCGGGTTCCTGCGTCAGCATGCTCACCGCGAACTCGTTGGTGTCGAAGTGCCACGGGTGCGACATGCCGGGGTTGACGACGTTGAGGGTGAGCCCGGCCAGCGGGTCGGCGAGCGGGTGGATCACCGGCAGGCCGACGCAGTCGGCGAGGAACCGCTGGAACCGCTCGTCGGTGTAGAGGCGGTGGATGATGGCGCCGGAGGGGATCTGGTCGCGGGCGACGAACGCGTTGCCGCGCCGCATGGTCTTGCGGCCCGGGTGCTCCGGCGGCAGTTCGGTGCGGACGTCGATGTTGTAGGCGTTGACGGTCTCGACGTCGTAGTGCGCGTCGGGGGCGATGGCGGCGCACTCGGTGCGGAGCTCGTCGCGGAGTTCCGGGCGGATGAAGTCGGTGAGCACGCTGCACCCGTGTTCGGCGAGGTCCCGCCGGGCCCGGCCGACGGCCTCGGCCCAGCCGGGTCCGCCCGGATCGGCGAGGGGGTAGCGGTCGGTGTCGACCATTCGCTCGACCAGCGGGGATTCGGATGCGCTCATGGGGTCCTCTCCGCACGTCGAGTTCACCGACCCGGTCGAGCGGGTCCGGTGCACGCGAGCCGCGCCGCTGCGGTGTACTCCGGATCCAACGAATCTGGCATGGTGCGGTTGCTGTCGGGTGCACCGCGGTGCGGGGAATCCGGAGCCTTTTTCCCGGGAAGATCAAATCAGCGGATTTGCTCCGGCGGAAGGTGGGCGCCGCCGCCGGATCGTGTGATCGGGATCTTCTTGTGCGCGGGGCCCGCGGAGAGGTAAGGGGCGGCCGAGCGGATCGGCCGCCCCGCTCGTCAGCGCCGTGCTCCGGAGGCGGTGGGGGTGAGCGCGAAGTCGTGCTCGCTGCGCCCGGCGGGCACCGACACCCGGCTCGCGGCGGGCGCCGCGCCCGGTGCGGCGGCGACCACGGTGACGAACCGGTCCGGCAGGTCGTGCACCTCGTACCAGCCCTCGACGTCGGCGTCGACCCGCGCCAGCTGGTTGCCCGCCGCGTCGGTCACCGTCACCACCGCGCCGCGCGCGGGGAGGTCCCCGGCCAGCCGGATCGTGCCGGCCAGCGTCCGGTGGTGGGCGGGGCGCGGCGGCTCGAACGTCGGATCCACGATCGCGTCCCCGTCGTCGCGGTGCTCGTAGGAGCCCGCCTCGGCCACGGCCTCCGGATCGTTCTCCCGCTTGCGCTTCGCGTGCCACTGGGTCGCCGCGGTGAGCCCGACCCCGATCGCGCACCAGACGGCGAGCCCGGTGATCCCCGGCCAGGAGCGGGCGCCGTCGAAGTACAGGACGCCGCGGATCGAATCGGCCGCCTGCCCCAGCGGCAGCAGCAGGTGGAAGAACTGGAAGAACGGTGGTACCAGCTCCTTCGGGATGGCCCCGCCGCTGGAGGGCATGCTCAGCAGCACGAACAGCGACATCGCCACCCCTGGGATGAACTGCTTGACCAGCGGCACCAGCCCGAACGTGGTCCAGCCGACCGCCTGGGTGAGCATGAACCCGAGCAGCAGCACGATCGGGTGCGGCGGGATCACGTTCAGGATCCGCCCGGCCGAGTAGCAGACCACGGCCGCGAACGCGCCGACGCCGACCAGGCACAGCAGCTTCTGCCGGGTGGTCAGCTCCGCGCGCAGCAGCACCATCACCGTCACGTACGGCGGGATGTTCATCGCCAGCAGCAGGTAGAACAGCCCGGTGCCCATCACGTCGCCCGCGGCGGTGGGCACCAGGTCGACGGGCGTCAGCGCGTGCCCGGTGGCGGCGGCGACGGGCGCGAACATCTGCTGCAGGAACTGGACGAGCGCGGCGCCGTTGGCCTTGGCGTAGAACAGCTGCCCGCTGGCCGGGTCGTAGGCGGCGACGGCCTCGCGGTCGGTGATGGCCTCCTTCGCGGCGGCGGCGTCCGGGACGGCGGTGACGTCCACGCCGCCGGGCAGCGCCGCGGCGAACTTCGCGTCGAGCTGCTGCGCGAGCTGTTCGCCGACGGCGACCACCGGCACGTGGTGCGGGGCAGGCGCGTGGAACGGCAGCAGGTAGCACAGCACGAAGCCGAGGATGAAGAACAGCGGGAACCACAGCGACGAGGCCAGGGTGCGCACCAGCGATGTCGGCTGCTGCTCGGGCACGACTTGCTCCTTGTCTCGGTGACGGTCGTGTGCAGGCGGGGGCGGGTGAGCTCGTGCGCCTGGGGCCGGTGGCGGATCGGGATCGGTGAGCCGCCGCCGGGAACGCCCGGTCCTCGGCCTGCTGCGCGGAGCGGATCGACCCGGCCGGGCCGCGGAGGGGCCTGGCGGTGCGGGTCGCCGCGCGCGGCGGGCGAGGTCGCGGAGATCCGGGCTCCGGGAGCGTATCAGTGGCTGCATCCGGTGCAAGAATGCAGATAGTGCAAAGTTCCTCCGAGTCGTGGCGCTTTGTCCGGTAGGGGCGGAGTACCCGGCCGCACCGGCCACGGCACTACGATGGTCGGTCCGACGTGCGGCCGCCGCGACGGATCCACGAGGAGTAGCCCAGGATGCCCAGAACGACGACGCCCGACGCGACCGGCGAGGCCCCGCCACCAGCGCCGGAAGGCCTGCGGGAGCGCAAGAAGCGCGCCACCCGGCAGGCGTTGCAGCAGGCCGCGGTCCGGCTGTTCCGCGAGCACGGCGCGATCTCGGTCACCGTCGAGGACATCTGCGCCGCCGCCGAGGTCTCCCCGCGCACCTTCTTCAACTACTTCGCCGCGAAGGAGGAGGTGCTGGTCCCGTGGGACCCGCAGACCATCGCGGGCACTCCGCAGCGCGTCGTGGACCGGCCGAGCGCGGAGCCGCTGCTGCGCGTGGTGCACGTCGTGCTCGGCGAGGCGATCGACACCGCGATGGCCGCCCCCACGTGGCGCGACCAGGCGCTGGTGCTGCGCGACCACCCGGAGCTGGTGAGCCGGGTGGCGCTGGCCTCGCGGGACCTGGAACTGGCGCTGGCCGACGGGCTGTCCCGCCGCGTCGGCGAGGCGCAGGACGACGCCTACGTGCGGTTGCTGGCGGCGACCGCGGTGACCGCGCTGCGGGTGGCGATCCAGTGCTGGCACCGGGCCGATCAGGAGGCGGACCTGCACGACCACCTCGACGCGGGGTTCGCGCGGTTGGCGCGCGGGTTCGCGGCGGACTGATCCGGGCGGGGCGCGGGAAACCCCTCGACTCCCTCCGTCACTCTTGCGGGTGAGTCTCGAACACGTGTAGTCACCTGATCATGGGTGCAGTCGCCGACGAAGCCGCAGGACGGGCGGAGTGCTCGCTCCGGATCAGGCCGAAGCGCTTCATCCTCGAACTCTCCGCGGCCGTCGTGCTCGCCGCGGTGGTGAGCCTCGCCGTGCAGCTGCCCCTCGCCCGCCTCGGCCTCAGCGAACCCACCGAACTGCCCGAGCTCGCCGCCACCGCCGGTGCCGCGCTGCTGCTCGTGCTGCTGCTCGGCGGCGCCCGGTTCGCCGACCGCGTCCCCGCCCGGCTGCGGCTGCCCGCGATTTGGGTGGCGCTGCCCGCGCTGGCCACCACCGTGCTCGCCTGGCCGCTGGAACCGACCCGGCTGTACTACGGCGGCGTGTCCGTCGACCAGATGTTCCGGATGCAGTACCTGACCCGGCTCGCCGACTCGCCGGTGCCGGCGGACATGAACTACCCGGGCATCGCGCCCTACTACCCGGCTGGCTGGTTCTGGGTGGGCGGTCGGTTCGCCGACCTCACCGGGCAGCCCGCGTGGGCCGCGTACAAACCGTTCGCGCTGCTGACCATCGCCGTCACCGCCGCCGTCGCGTTCACCCTGTGGAGCACCGTGGTGCGCAGGCGGGTCGCCGTGCTGTGCGCGGTCGCCACCACGCTCAGCGGCTTCCTGCACGGCTTCGACGAGCCCTACGCGTGGATGTCGGTGGCCTGGCTCGCGCCCGTCGCCGTCGCCGCCTGGCACGTGCTGCGCTGCCGCGCGCACCCGCACCGGGCCGCGCACCTCGGCATCGGGCTGTTCCTCGGGTTCACCGCCATCACCTACGCGCTGTACCTCGCGTTCGCCACCGCCGTGCTCGTCGCGATGGCCGCCGTCATCGCCACCGCCCGCATCCGCGCCGGTGACCGGATAGGGCAGGTCGCGGGCCCGCTGGTGCTGCGGCTCGCCGCCGTCGGCGCGATCGGCGGGCTGGTGGCGCTGGTGGTGTGGACGCCGTTCCTGCTCGCGAAGCTCGGCGGAGCCGGAGGTGCGGGCGCGGCGAACCGGTACCTGCCCGCGGAATCGGTGCCGCCGTTCCCGTTCCTCGAACCCACCCCGTTCGGCGCGCTGTGCCTCGCCGGGTTCTGCTGGCTGGTGCTCGCGTGCCGCCGCGACGAGACGGCGGCGGCGCTGCTCGTGCTCACCGGCGCCACCTACGCGTGGTTCGCGCTCTCCGCGCTCGCCGTCGCGGCGGGCACCACGCTGCTCGCGTTCCGCACCACCGCCGCGCTGGAGGTGCTGCTCGCCGCCGCAGGCGTGCTCGGACTGCTCGACCTGTGGCGGCGCGGCCTGCCCCGGCTGCGGGAGCGGTGGCGCGCGCGGGTCGCGGCGCTCGCCGTGCTGCTCGGCCTCGCCGGATCGATCAGCACCGTGGAGACCGCGCTGGCCACCAGCATCGCCGAGGCCGCGGGTCCCGCCTACGAGGACTACTACCCGACGGGCTCCAACGCGCAGCGCAGGCAGGACCCCGCGCAGCCCGGGGCGTGGAACGACGAGCTGGCCACCGCGCTCGCCGGAACCACCGGCCGCCCGCCCGCCCGGATCACGCTGCTCACCACGTACCACCCGATCATGTCGTTCGCGCCCTACTGGGGTTTCCAGCAGGAGACCCCGCACTACGCCAACCCGCTCGCGCACTACGAGGAGCGCGCCGCGCTGATCCGCGGCTGGGCAGGCGCCGCCGGGCCCGACGAGCTCGCCGCGATGCTGCACCGCAGCCCGTACCCGCCGCCGAACGCGTTCCTGCTGCGCCGCGAGGACGACGGGCTGCACCTGACGCTGTCGCACGACGCGTTCCCGCACCAGCCCAACGTGCAGATCTACGACGTGCGCTTCGACCCGGCGCTGTTCGACTCCCCGCGCTTCGTCCGCCGGGACGTCGGTCCCTTCGCCGTCATCGCGCTGACCGACCCCGGGGGAACCCGTTCGTCCCGGTGACCGGGGCGGTGGGCCGTTCACCCGAGGCGGATCGTCAGGTTAGCCTTGCCTCAGAGAGACGAATCGCGATGAGGAGGGCCGAATGGCTGGAGCGGGCAAGCCCAGGCCGATCAAGCGGCTGCGAGTGCTGCGCAAGGAACAGCTCACCCCGCACATGATCCGCATCGTGGCGGGCGGGGACGGCATCCGGGCTTACCAGCACAACGAGTTCACCGACGCGTACGTGAAGGTGATCTTCCCGGTGGCCGGCGTGGCGTACCCGGAGCCGCTGGACATGGGCGTCATCACCGCGGAGCTGCCCCGCGAGCAGTGGCCCAGCACCCGCACCTACACGGTCCGGTACTACGACGCCGACGCGGGCGAGCTCACCATCGACTTCGTGCACCACGGCGACACCGGCCTCGCCGGGCCGTGGGCGGCGAACGCGGCGGTCGGCGACGAGCTGCTGCTCGCGGGGCCGGGCGGCGCCTACGCGCCGGACCCGGCCGCGGACTGGCACCTGCTGGTCGGTGACGAGAGCGCGCTGCCCGCGATCGCCGCCGCGCTGGAGGCGCTGCCCGCCGACGCGCAGGCGCAGGCCGTCGTCCTGGTGGACGACGTGCAGGAGCAGCAGCCGCTGGCGACCAAGGCCGACGCGCAGGTCCGCTGGTTGCACCGCGCGGCGGGCGACGACGTGGCGACCGCGGTGCGGGAGCTGGAGTTCCCGCCCGGCGACGTGCACGCCTTCGTGCACGGCGAGGCCGGGTTCGTGCGGGAGCTGCGCCGCTACCTGCTCGACGAGCGCGGCGTCACCAAGGACCGGCTGTCGATCTCCGGGTACTGGCGCCAGGGCAAGAACGACGAGCAGTGGCGCCAGGAGAAGGCCGCCGAACGCGCCGCCGAGCAGGCCGCCACGGCCTGACCGCCCCTCGGCCCGCGGCGGGCGGGTCGGGAGGCACGAGGGTGGTGGACGTCCCGGGACCGGCGGGGGCGTCCACCGGCGCGGGAAGTGGGTACTACTACTCATGCGTCCCGCGTCGAAGGAGGCGATCATGAGTGCTCGCAGTCGTTCGCCCAGGAGGAACAGCATGACCGAGCAGAAGCGATCCCCGATCCAGGCGTTCCGCCGCCTGCTGGTCAACCCGGTGTCGCTGGGCTACCTGGCCCTGGTCGCCGCCGTCTGGGCCTGGGTGCTGGTGATGACGTTCCTGGTGCCGCACCCGGACGCGAGCCTCGCCGGGGTGTGGGGCTTCCTGGTGACCGCGCCGACCTCGCTGCTGTTCCTGGGCATGTCGAGCCCGTTGGTGTGGGTGGGCGTGGCCGTCGCGGCGGTGTTCCAGGCCCTGCTGCTCGGCGCCGCGTACCGCGGGATCACCGGCCTCGTCCGCCGGGCCGGGACCAGCGCCGCCTGATCGGGCGTTCACCGCGGCAGCCCGGGCCGGGACGGTCCCTGAGGCGAGGCCGCCCTTCGTGCACAGCCCCGTTCGGGCCGGGCGAGGTGGCTTCGCGGCCCTCGCGTTGTGCTGGACCGCCTGGAACCGCGGCCGGCCGACGCCCTGTCCAGGTGCGCGGGCGTCACGAGGCGGAATTCGGCTCCACCACGAGGAATCCGTGATCGCGATCCGCGGGGAGCACGCCGTTTCCGGGGCGGCACAGGAACTCCACCACCGGTGTGCTGGTGTGGTAGCAGACCACCGACGAGTCGACGCCGAAGACGCCCGCTGGGTCGAGGAAGAACGGCAGCTCGGCGAGCAGGTAGTCCATCCCGGCTCGCACCTGCTCCTCGGAGATGCCGGTGTCCTTCCCGATGAGGAAGCGGCGCACCAGGTCCCCGCACACCGCGGTGAACTCCGGGTCGGCCGCGATCGCGTCGTCGACCCGGCGCCGGGCGGCGCGGTAGGCCGGTTCGGGCAGGAGATCCGACAACGCCCGCACGCGCAGGACCGGCGCCGCCCGTTGTTCGACGACGCGGCGCATCTTGCGCCGCACGTCCCGCAACCTCGACTTGACCTGCCGAGCGGCTTCGGCAGGGGTGGATCCGGCCGCCACCAGCGTCGAGGCGAGGTGGGTGTCGACGTAGACCACGTCGACCGCGGCGAAGTGGTGACCGGCCCAGTTCACCAGCGCCAGCAGGCGTTCCTGGGTGAAGTAGCCGTTCCCGGTGCTCACCCCGAGCAGTGCGTGGTCCCCACGCCGCCAGAGCTCCGCACAGCGGTCGCTGCACGGCGTGGTGTCGAAGCCGTGCGCGGTGCTCGTGGCCGTGTTCGGGCGCATGATCTCGTCGTCCCTCCGTCGCGGCGGTCGGTCACGGTCGGGTCGGTGGCTCGGCCGGTTGCAGCACGTCGGCCATCCGGGCGCACAGGTCGTCGAGCAGCGGGCCGAGTTCGGTCGATCCAGGTGGCGCGTGCACGACCTCGTCGAGCCTGGTGAGCACGGGTTCCAGCCGCGGATCGGTTTCGCCGACGATCAGCAGGGCGCGCCGGGCGCCTTCCACCAGCCGGTACACCGCGTAGTCGCGGGTCTCCTCGGTCTGGCGGCGGCCGCTGCTGAGCAGGAACGCCGCGAGCAGCAGGAGCTCCTCGTGCGGATCGACGTCACCAGTGCTCATACCGGACCACCTCCGAATTGTCGCGGCGCACGGACCGCTGCGGCTCCCGGTCCGGATGGCCGATCGGCACCACCAGCACCGGCGCGATGTGCCCCGGAAGACCGGCCATCCTGCGGACGGGTTCCGCGAGGAAGCTGCTGACGGGGCAGCCGCCGAGGCCGAGCGCGTGCGCGGCCAGCAGCAGGTTCTGCACGGCCATCGCCACGCACAGCACCCCGACCTCGGGCATCCGCTGGTCGTCCGGGGCCCGAGATCCGTCGAAGCAGGCCACCAGCAGCAGCGGGGGGACCCCGATCACGCCGGGCGCGAACGCCCGGATCCGCCGCACCCGCGCGGGATCGCGGACCGCCACGAACGCCCACGCCTGCTTGTTCGACGCGGAGGGCGCGGCGAGCATGGCCGTCGTCAGCCGGTCGAGCGTCGCGTCGTCGACCGGTTCCCCGGTGAAGCGGCGGGTCGCGGTGCGCCCGGCCATCACGTCGAAGACGTCGAGCGCCTGCGGGACACCGGATGCGCGCGGGTGCGGCGCGTTCGCGATGTCGTGTTCGATGGTCATCACCTGCCCCTGTCCGCCCGGCGCCCTGGGCTGCTCCCCGCGACATCCGTTTCGGACGCGTGGTCGTCGAACCGGTCGTCGAACCACCGGGTGGGCGGGGAAATGGTCGCGACGATGCGATCGGAATTCGCTGAACCGGTACTTTCCAGCGTGGCCCGTGATTCCTGTTCGGCGCGTTTTTCCGGGGTGGTGCGTTTCCGGGGTGGTGCGCCGAATTCGGTGAACGGGCCGTCGATCTTCGATGATGGCACATCGCGCTGTGCGTGAGGAGGGGGTCGATCTCCAATCACTCGATCGGTGAGCAGCGGTGTTCCACCGGTGCAGCGCGGAAGTCATCGTGTGCGAATTCGTTGCACGATGCGGGGAAATGGGCTAACACCCGGGTTCGCGAGTCGTGGCAGGGTTGGTGGGATGTCCGGGATTCGTGATGGGATCATCGCCCATTCCTCGCCGATTTCCGCGATTTCCCCACGCGGTTCCGGCGACCCATCCGGTTTCGGGACGAGAGGAACCAATGTGATGAACAGGACGTGCCGCGGTTCTTCTACCGCGCCCTCCGCCGCGGGGAACCCGACCGGGCCGCGGCACTGCTGGCGGCGGACGTCGAGTGGTCCACCTCCGCCCGGGACGGCCGCCGGAACACCCTCCGCGGCCGGGAGGCGGTCCTGGCCGAGCTGCGCTCGGAACGCGGCGGGCTGTTCGCGGAACCCCGCGAGCACCTGCCGTCCGGTTCGCGGGTCGTGGTCCTCGGCGACTACCGGCGCGACGGCGGGGCGGCCGACGGCACCGTTCCGTTCACGCACGTCTGGGACTTCCGCGACGGCCTGGTGGTCCGCTTCGAGGACGTGCACGATCCGGCGGGAATCCGACGCGTCCTGGACGGCGAAGCCGCGGATCTCGACGAGATCATCGCACTGGGACTGGGGTTCTGGCGGTCGGCGGTGCTGCTGGCGGCGGTGCGGCTGGGGGTGTTCACCGCGCTCTCCGGGCGCGAGCTAGGCGCGGTCGAACTCGCCGAGCGCACCGGCGTGTGCGAGCGCGGTGCCCGGGACTTCTTCGACTGCCTGGTCGTGCTCGGTCTGCTGCGGCGCGGGGACGGCCGGTATCGCAACGCCGCGCACGCGGCCGCGCACCTCGACGGTCATGACCCCGGCCGGTACGTCGGCGGGTTGCTGGAGGAAGCCGGAACCCAGTGGTACCAGGCGTGGGCGCGGCTGCCCGCCGCGCTGGCCGAAGGGACTCCGCAGTGGCTGGTCCCGGCCGATGAGGTGCGGCAGCCCTACGGCTGGATCTACGCGGAACCCGAGGGGGTGCGGCGGTTCCGGTCGGCGATGGCCGGTGGCGCGATGACGGCGATGCTCGCGCTGCCGCGACGGTTGCACTGGTCGCGGTACCGGACGGTCGCCGACGTCGGTTGCTGCGGCGGCGAAGTGCTGGCCCACCTGCTCGACCACCACCCGCACCTGCGCGCCATCGGATTCGACCTGCCCCTCGTCGCGGACGCGTTCGCGACGACGGCGGCTGCGCGGCAGGCGGCGGGGAGGGTGCGCTTCGTCGCGGGGAACTTCTTCACCGACCCGCTGCCCGCGGCCGATGTGCTCGTGCTCGGGCACGTGCTGCACAACTGGGGCCTGGCGGAGAAGAAGCTGCTGCTGCGCAAGGCGTACCGGGCGCTGCCCGAGAACGGCGAGGTGGTGATCTACGAGGTGCTGGTCGACGACGACCGGTCCCGCCACGTCGAAGGGCTGCTGATGAGCCTGCACATGCTCGTGATGAGTCCGATGGGGTTCGGCTACACGGGCGCCGAGTGCCGGAGCTGGCTCGCCGAGGCGGGTTTCCGCTCCTCCCGGGTGGAGCACCTGGCGGGCGCCGAGTTCATGGTGATCGGTACCAAGTGAGCTCGGCTCACCCCTCGTCCGGCGTGGCGGTGCCCAGCACGTAGGTCATCCAGAACAGCGGGCCGGGGCTGAAGCCGAACCGGCGTGTCGCGGCGAGCGCGAACCCGGCCCGCTCCAGCTCGACCGCGGCGTCCCGGTGCAGTTCGCATCCGCCGCACAACCGGCGCCACACCGGCGCGATGCGCTGCTGGAACGCGCCCACCAGCGGTCGCGCGGACCGCACGTGCTCCAGGAAGTGCACCGTCCTGCCGGGGCGCAGCACCCGCCGGACCTCGCGCAGCGCGCGTTGCGGGCTCGGCACCGAGCACAGCACCTGGCTCAGCACCACGCCGTCCACGGAACCGTCCGCCGCGGGCAGCGCCTCGGCCTGCCCGGCCACCACCCGGACCGGGACCGGGGCCGAGCGCGCGTGCCGGTCGGCGTGCGCGCGCAGCGAGTCGTTCGGCTCCACCGCGATCACCTCGGTGACGGAAGCCGGGTAGTGCGCGAAGTTCAGCCCGTTGCCCGCGCCGACCTCGACCACCCGGCCCGTGGTGCCGCGCACGAGTTCCCGGCGGAACTCGGCGACGCCGCGCCGGTCCGCGATCGAGCTCACGGTCGTCCAGAAGCGGCTGAACATCGGGTGCTGCAGGGTGCGCAGGTCCGGGCCGGGCGATGTCTGGTCCATGCTTCGAGTTGTACTGCGGCGGCGGCCGCCGGAAGGTCGCGATCACCGGTTCGTGGGATCCGGTTCGGCCCGTCGGGTGCTGTCCCGCACCGGGCGGGCCGACTCGCCCGCGGTCAGGCGTCGGTTCCGGCGGCGCTCGCCTCCTGCGGCACCACCTGGGCGAGGCGGGCCCGCAGCGACGCGGTCACCGCGCGGTACGAGTCGCTGCCCAGCACCAGCCGCAGCGGGGCGGGCCGCTGCTCCGCGCTCTCGATGACGCGGGCCGCGATCTTCACCGGGTCGCCGACGATCGGGATCGGCGCGCCTTCCCGGAAGCCGCGCACGAACGCGGCGGGGGTGCCGTCGTAGGCGGCGAGCGGCTCACCGGTGCGCAGGCTGGAGCCCGCGAACGCGGTGCGCGCGCCGCCCGGCTCCACCAGCGTCACCTCCCCGCCGAACGGGGCGACCTCCTGGGACAGCGCCTCGAAGAAGCCCTCCACGCCCCACTTGCTCGCGTGGTACAGCGAAGCGCCCGCGTGCGCGGCGATGCCCGCGACCGAGGAGATCGAGATCAGTCGTCCGCCGCCCTGCGCCCGCAGGTGCGGCAGCGCGGCCCGCGCCGTCTGGATGGAGCCGAGCAGGTTGGTGGTGATCTGGTGCAGCACCTGCTCGTCGCTGACCTCCTCGGCCGCGCCGAACAGGCCGTAACCGGCGTTGACGACCACCACGTCGATGCGGCCGAGGTCGGCGAACGCGGCGTCCACGACCTCCCGGATGCGGGGCAGGTCGGTGACGTCGAGGTGGGCGAGCCGGAACCGGTCGCCGTGGGCGTCGCGGAGGTCGTCGGCGGAACCCTCGCGGCGGACGGTGCCCGCCACCCGGTCGCCGCGGGCCAGCAGTTGCTCCGCCAGCTGCCGCCCGAATCCGCTGTTGGCGCCGGTGATGAACCAAGTGCGCGTTGTCATGGCACCGAGCCTCGCCGCCCGCGGGCGCGCCCGGCAGCCCCCGCTGTTCCTGGTAGTGCGGGGGGCACCCACCGCGCCGCCGCGGCGGCATACTGGAGCGCATGGGCAACGCGCTCGGCGACTTCCTGCGGGCCAGGCGGGAACTGGTCACCCCGGCCGAAGTGGGCCTGGCGCCCGGCACCGGCCTGCGCCGGGTGCCGGGGCTGCGCCGCGAGGAGGTCGCGACCCTCGCCGGGATCAGCGTCGAGTACTACCTGCGCTTGGAACAGGGCCGGGACCGCAGCCCGTCGCCGCAGGTCATCGAGGCGATCGCCGGGGTGCTGCAACTGGACGCCGAAGGCGTCGAGCACCTGACCGCGCTCGCGAGCCCCCGGCCGCGCCGCAGCGCACGGCGGGAACCGCAGGTACCGCGCGGGCTGGAGCTGCTGCTGCGCACGCTCAACGTGCCCGCGCTGGTGTGCACCAAGTACGGCGAGGTGCTGGCGGTGAACGCGCTTTCCCGGGAACTGCTGCCGAGCGCGGCACCGGGTACGAACCGGCTGCGCGCCCTGTTCACCGAACCCGAGGCGCAGCACCGCGTGCCCGACTGGGACGAGCACGCCGCCGACGCGGTCGCGCACCTGCGTGCGCAGAGCGGCGCCGACGTCGAGGACGAGCGGCTGCACGCGCTGATCGGCGAGCTGTCGATGAAGAGCGAGCGGTTCCGCACCCTGTGGGCGCGGCACGACGTGCGCCGGGCCCACGGCAGCCGGTTCCGCGTCCGGCACGCGCAGCTCGGCGAGGTGGAGCTGCTGGCGGAGAAGTTCGCCGTTCCCGGCGACGGCGGCCTCGAAGCGCTGCTGCTGCACGCGGAACCCGGCACCCCCTCCGCCACCGCCCTCACCCGGCTCCGAAACCTCGTAGACGAGCAAGCCACCCCGAACCGATGAACAACCCCGTCCTCGCCGCTGCCCCACGGACCTAGCCGTCGTCCTGTCAGCGGCGAAGTCGCTGAGCAGCGACCCAGCACGCAACCGGCACCGCCGCGGGTTCTCAGCGGGATTCTCGCGAGGACAGCGTTTTCTCTTGTGGCGGAGCCACCTGTGAAAACGATCCCGCAGCGAGAATCCCGCTGAGGTTCCGCCACCCACCCCGATCAGCAACAGAAGCGGGGAAGTCAATCAGGCGTGCAGCCAGTTGAAGACCTGGTCGTAGTAGGCGTCCCGCTCGGCAGGCCGATCGTCACCGAGCAGCCCGGTGCCGATCCGGTAGCCGCGCCGGTCCAGGTGCCAGGCCAGCAGCGCGTAGGTGGGGCGGAACGCGGCCAGTTCCTCGGCCGGGATCGACGGCACCGAGCCGGGCAGCACCGGTGCGACGGTGTCCCGCTCGTAGATCGCGTCCAGCGAGAAGATCCGCCACTCCCCGTCGCGGCGCTCCACCCGGTAGCCGAGCCGGGCGTAGGAGGTCAGGTCCACCGGCACCTCGTCGACGGTGGTGCGCACTTCGATCGCGGCGGACACCTCGGCCCACGCCCGCGCGCCCGCGAGGTGCACGACCGGCGGTGCGAGGCGGTGCACGCTGCGGTCGCCGCGCCCGCTCATCTCCTCCGAGCCTGCGACGAACCCGGGTTCGTCGCCGGTGTACCAGGTGAGGTTCACCTGCGAGTCCGGCCAGAACGTGGCGGCCATCTGCGGCCACCACTCGCGGTCCCGCCCCTGCCGTTCGCGCAGCAGCAGCTGGACGATCGTCGTGGTCTCGTCGGACATGCCGGCCTCCCCGTTCGGTTCCGGACGAGGAGGCTGGTCGCCGCCGGACCGGCCCGGCACCACGAGCACCACCGAGGCGGCCGCGAGCAGCCCCAGCGCGACCACGTTCAGCACCTGGTCCAGCGGCCCGTACACGTGCAGCATCGTCAGGTGGTAGCCGCCGTGCAGCACGTTGAACACGAGCCACGCCGCGCCCGCGACGCGCGGCAGCACGCCGCCGCGCAGCAGCGCGAGGACGGCGAGCGCGCCGAGCGCCAGGAACATCGCGCCGGTGTCCTTCGCCAGGTGCTCGTTGTAGGGGCCGAGCGGCGGCAGCCAGCTCAGCCCGAACCCGGGGAACGACCCGTACCACCGGGCGGGTGCCAGGTACGCCCAGCCGCCGGTGCCGAGGGCGACGAGCGCGAGCAGCACCAGGCACACCCGGTCGGTGGTGGCCTTCGGTCCGGCGGGGCGGATTCCGGTCATGAGCGCGCTCCGATCCGTGCTGCGGGTGGTGCCGCGGTCGGCCGAATCGCGGCCCCGCGGCGGGAAGACCGGTGCGCCCGGCCGAAGTGGTGTCCCATGAGCACGGGACGGGACCGGCGCCCGGATCGTGACACGAGGTGACCCGAGCCACCTCCTGTCACACCGGGCACCGCCACCCCGTCCCCACCACGACCGGCCGCGCCGCGCCGGAGGACGGGAGGACTCGGATGAAGGTCGCGGTCGCAGGCGGAACCGGCCTGGTGGGCGGGATGGTCGTCGCGGAGCTGCGCGCGGCGGGACACGAACCGGTGGTGCTGTCCCGGTCGCGCGGGGTGGACCTGCGCACCGGCTCGGGCCTGGCGGCGGGGGTGGCCGGGTGCCGGGCGGTGATCGACGTCAGCAACGTGGTGACGATCAGCCGGAAGACGTCGGTGGAGTTCTTCGCCGCCGCGAGCCGGAACCTGGTGGCCGCCGCGCACCGGGCGGGCGTGGAGCACCTGGTGGCGCTGTCCATCGTGGGCTGCGACCGCGTCGACTTCGGCTACTACTTCGGCAAGCGGGCCCAGGAGGAGGTGGTGGCGGGCGGCCCGGTGCCGTGGACGATCCTGCGCGCCACCCAGTTCTTCGAGTTCCCGGAACCGCTGCTGGCGAAGCGGATCGCGCTGGTCCCGCGGATGCTCTCGCAGCCGGTGGCGGCCGCCGACACCGCCGCGGAGCTCGTCCGCCTGGTCGAGCGGGAGCCGGTGGGGCGCGCACCGGAGCTCGGCGGCCCGGAGCGGCTGGACATGGTGGACGTGGCGCGCCGGCTGTCCGCGGCGCACGGCCGCCGCGGGCTCGTGGTGCCGGTGTCCCCGCCCGGCCGGGTCGGCGCGGCGATGCGGGGCGGCGCGCTGCTGCCGCGCGGCGAGCACGCGTGCGGGAACCGCACCTTCGCCGAGCACCTCGCCGCGATCCGCGCCGCGAGGTGACGCGCGGGGACCGCCCGGCCACCCGGGTAGGGTCGGGGATCGACCGCGGCGAGGAAGGGACCCGGCTTGGGCGAGCGGATGCAGATCGGCGAGGTGGCCGAGCGCACTGGGCTGTCGCTGCGGACGATCCGCTACTACGAAGAGGTCGGCCTCGTCGTGCCGAGCGGCCGCAGCCCCGGCGGGTTCCGCCTCTACACCGACCCGGACGTGGACCGGCTGCGGCTGATCATGCGCATGAAGCCGCTCGGGTTCCAGCTCGACGAGATGCGCGAGCTGCTGGCGATCCTCGACCCGCACGACGGTGATCCGGAGCTTGCCGACCCGGACGCCCGGCTGGCCGAGTTCACCGCCAACGCCGAGCAGGCCTGCGAGAAGCTGCGCGCCAAGCTGCGCATCGCCGAGGAGTTCGCCGAGGTGCTGCGCGCCCACCGGGCGTGATCCCGCCCTCATCGGGGTTCGCGGGGTTGGAGTCCGCGCGACGGTCTCGTCTAACGTAAGGGGAGAGTTGCGGGTCGCCCCCCGTACCGCTGCCCCTGCCGGCGGCACGAAACCTCCGCGCCCCCCGAGGCGCCCGAGCACGTCAGGACGCCCGTGTCGAACTCCGCCGCCCCCGCCTGGGCGCGCCCGTCGTGGCTGTCGCCGAAGGTCGTCCGCACCGAGGTCCTCGGTGGACTGGTCGTCGCGCTGGCGCTGATCCCCGAGGCGATCTCGTTCTCCATCATCGCCGGGGTCGACCCGAGCGTCGGCCTGTTCGCGTCGTTCACGATGGCGGTGGTGATCTCGATCGTCGGCGGTCGCCCGGCGATGATCTCCGCGGCGACCGGGGCGATCGCGCTGGTCGTGGCACCGATCAGCCGCGAGCACGGGCTCGGCTTCCTGGTCGCCACCGTCATCCTCGGCGGGATCTTCCAGGTGGTCCTCGGCTCGCTCGGCGTGGCGAAGCTGATGCGGTTCGTGCCGCGCAGCGTGATGGTCGGCTTCGTCAACGCCCTCGCCATCCTGATCTTCACCGCGCAGGTGCCGGAGCTGATCGGCGTGCCGTGGGCGGTGTACCCGCTGTTCGCCGCCGGGCTCGCCATCATGGTGCTGTTCCCCAGGCTCACCAAGGTGGTCCCGGCGCCGCTGGTGGCGATCGTCGCGCTGACCGCCACCACGATCGCCGCGGGGATCGCGGTGCCGACCGTCGGGGACAAGGGCGCGCTGCCGTCCGCGCTGCCCGTGCCCGGGCTGCCCGCGGTGCCGTTCACCCTGGAGACCCTCCAACTCATCGCGCCGTACGCGCTGGCCTTCGCGCTCGTCGGGCTGATGGAGTCGCTGATGACGGCGAAGCTCGTCGACGACATCACCGACACCCGCTCGAACAAGACCCGCGAGTCCATCGGGCAGGGCGTCGCGAACATCGTCACCGGTCTGTTCGGCGGCATGGGCGGCTGCGCGATGATCGGCCAGACGATGATCAACGTGAAGACGGCGGGCTCCCGCACCCGGCTGTCCACGTTCCTCGCCGGGGCGTTCCTGCTGGTGCTGTGCCTGGTGTTCGGGCCGGTCGTGTCGCGGATGCCGATGGCGGTGCTGGTGGCGGTCATGGTGCTCGTCGCGTTCGGCACCTTCGACTGGCACAGCATCGCGCCGCGCACCCTGAAGCGGCTGCCCGCGGGGGAGAGCATCGTGATGGTGGTGACGGTCGCCGTGGTGGTGGCCACCGACAACCTCGCCATCGGCGTCGTCGTCGGCTCGATCACCGCGATGGTGATCTTCGCGCGCCGGGTGGCGCACCTGGTGGAGGTCAGCGCCGTCACCGATCCGGACGGGCGGCACGTGGTGTACGCGGTGCGCGGGGAGCTGTTCTTCGCCTCCAGCAACGAACTGGTGTCCCGGTTCGACTACGCCGCGGACCCGGAGCACGTGACGATCGACCTGTCGGCCGCGCACATCTGGGACGCCTCGACGGTGGCCGCGCTCGACGCGATCACCACCAAGTACGGGTCCCGCGGCAAGCAGGTGGAGATCACCGGCCTGAACGAGCCCAGCGCCACCATGCACGGTCGCCTCAGCGGCAGCCTGGCCCCCGCCGAGTGAGCCCGCGGGCCGTTCACCGGGCGCTCAGGGCGGGGGTGCTCGGCCCGCAGCCGGGCGATGGCCCTCGGCACCGCCACCGCGGACGCCGCCGGGTAGGCGCTCACCGCGAGCCGGTCCCGCAGCCCGGCGATCTCCAGGTAGGCCGCCTCCAGATGGGCGACGACCTTCCTGGCATGCCGCAGCAGCACCGCACCGGCTGGAGTGGGCCGGACGCCGCGGGCCTGCCGCTCGAACAGCGGGACGCCCACGGCGGCCTCGGCGTGGTTCCCGGGCCACCACCCGCCATCGGAACCGCATGTCACACCACGCTGATCGCCCCGGTGAGGACGGCGAAGGCGATGTAGGCGACGGAGGCCAGCAGCACCCAGGGCAGCGCGAAGCGCTGGAACTCGCCGAGGTCCCGCTTGACCAGGCCCAGCAGCACCCACAGCGGCGCCGAGGTCGGGCCGATCGAGTGCATCATCTGCCCGATCGCGCCCGCCCGGGCGATCTCCACCGCCGGGATCCCGTAGTGCCCGGCGGATTCGGCGAGCACCGGCAGCACGCCGAAGAAGTACGCGTCGTTGGACATGAAGAAGCTCAGCGGCAGGCTGATCACCGCGGTGAACAGCGGCAGCAGGTTGCCCATCGACTCCGGCACGACCGACAGCAGCGCGTCGGCCATCGCCTTCGTCATCCCGGTGTCGGTCATGATGCCGGTGAAGATTCCGGCGCCCAGCACCAGCATCACGACCGGGACCGCGCTGCTCGCGTGCTTCTTGACGACCTCGGCCTGGTCCGCGAGCCGCGGGTGGTTGACGACGAGGGCGACGACGAACGCGAGCATGAACAGGTTCACCAGCTCGGCGACGCCGAACACCAGCAGCACCAGCAGCAGCACCGTGAGCCCGGCGTTGAACCAGGTCCGCCAGGTGCGCCCGTCGCGGTCCACCCGCTGTTCGGCGATCTCGGCGGCGAACTCCTCGATGACGGCGCGGTCGATGCGCTTGCGCTGCGCGCGCCCCAGCAACCAGGAGATCGTGATGATGGCCAGCGAGGTCAGCGCCATCGGCGCGATCATGTGCACGAAGTAGTCGGTGGAGTCCAGGTGCAGCACGCTGATCCCGCGGGTCGCCGCCCCGCCCCACGGCGTGGTGCCGGAGATGGTGCCGAGCGCCATCGTCGCGATCGCGGCCAGCACCAGCGGGTTGATGCCCAGCCGAAGGTAGATCGGCAGGAACGCCGAGCACAGGATCATGTAGCTGGTGGTGCCGTCCCCGTCGAGCGCCACCAGCAGCGCGAGCACGGCGGTGCCGACGCAGATGCGTGCCGGATCGCCCTGCGAGAGGCGGATGATGCCCCGCGAGATCGGGTCGAACAGCTTCGCGTCCATCATCACGCCGAAGTACAGCACCGCGAACAGCAGCAGGATCGCGGTCGGGGCGACGATCTCCAGGCCGTTCAGCATCATCTCGTCGAGGCGTCCGCCGAACCCGGCGGCCACGGCGAACACGACGGGGGTGGCCATGATGGCGACGAAGGCGGTCAGGTAGCGGCGCATCACCAGCGCCATGAAGACGCCGAGGGTGGCGAAGCCCAGGACGGCGAGCATCGTTGCTCCTTTGCTGCTCCCGGCGGTGGTCGTGGCGAGGGGTGCGGCCGAGCCGCGGCCGGCGGGCCGGGCTCAGGCCGCGCCGAGCAGCTGCGTCCGCAGCGAGCGCGCGGCGAGCAGCGGCGGGCTCAGCACTTCGGTGCCGAGGTCCGCGGCGAGCGCGGCGGCGTGCGGGCTCAGCGAGTACTGCGCGAGCAGCACCAGGTCGGCCGCGGGCAGGTGCGGGCGCACCGCCGCGGCGAGGGAATCGGCGCCGGCCGGCTGCGCGAGCGCGGGCAGGATTCGTGCCTCGGGAGCCGCGATGTCCAGCCGCCCGGCCGATTCCGCGAGTGCGCTGTCCAATGAGGACACCAACACGGCGGTGGCCCGGCCGCGGCGGGCGAGCTCGGCGAACGCGGCGTCGTCGGCGCCCCGCACCGGCGCGGACCACAGCTGCCGGGCGAGCCCGGCGACCGGCCCGTACATCGAGCAGCTCAGCTGCACCGCGTCCGCGCCGCCGTCCACGGCGTGCCGGATCAGCCCCAGCATCCGCCTGCGCAGCGCCGGGGTGAGCCCGCCCGCCGCGTCGGCCTCGGAGACCAGCCGGTCGTCCAGCAGGTTCCAGGCCGTCGCCTCCGGGAACGCCTCGCGCAGTGCCGCGTTCGCCGGTTCCACCGCGGCGGGCGCGGCGTGCACGAACGCCACGAGCGGGCGGGTCATCTCGCGTCCGCGATGGCGGCGGCGACGGCGGCGGCGAACTCCGTCGTCCCGGCGGAACCGCCCATGTCCGAGGTGCAGGTCCCGGCGGCGACGGTGCGCGCGATCCCCGCGTCGAGCGCCGCGGCGGCGGTGCGCAAGCCCGCGTCCTGGTGCCGATCTCCCAGCCACTGCAACAACATCGAGCTGGACAGCATCATGGCGATCGGGTTCGCGAGGTCCTTGCCCGCGATGTCGGGGGCGGAGCCGTGCGCGGCCTGCGCCATGCCCTGCCGGTCCGAGACGTTGATCGACGGCGCGATGCCCAGCGAACCGGCCAGCTCGCCGGTGAGGTCGGAGAGGATGTCGCCGAACATGTTCTCGGTGACGATCACGTCGAACTCGGGGGCGCGGCGCAGCAGGTGCACCGTCATCGCGTCGATGTGGTAGTCGTCCACGGTGACGTCGGGGTACTGCTCGGCGATCTCCCGGCACACGTCGCGGAACAGGCCGGTGGTCAGCCGCAGCACGTTCGCCTTGTGCACGATGGTCAGCTTGCCGCGACGGCCGCGGGCCAGCTGGAAGGCGGTGTGCGCGATCCGCTCCACGGCGGGCCGGGTGATGATGCCGTGCGCGATCGCCACGTCGGGGGTGGGCATGAACTCGCCGGTGCCCGCGTGGGTGTTGCGGTCGGCGTAGAAGCCCTCGGTGTTCTCCCGCACGATCACCAGGTCGGTGCCGGGGACCATCGCCTTCGCGCCCTCGAAGGACTTGGCGGGGCGGATGTTCGCGTACAGCCCGAAGCGGGTGCGGATGGTGCCGCTGGGGTTGAGCTGCGAGCGGTGCGGTTCCGGGTAGGCGGCGCTGTCGTGCGGCCCGAGCAGCCAGGCGTCGAGCTCGTCGAGCGCGGCCAGCGTGGACTCCGGCGAGGGCGTGCCGTGCTCCTCGATGGCGTCCCGGCCCAGCGGCAGCGGCACCCACTCGACGGCCGGGGCCCCGGCGGCGGTGAGCGCGGCGTCCACGGCGCGGGTGGCGGCGGGCACGATCTCCGGTCCGATCCCGTCGCCTTCGAGCAGGCCGAGTCGGTAGGTGCGGGCGGATCGGGGTGCGGTCATGGATCTCTCCTCGGGTGGTGCGTTCCGGCGACATCCTGGAGGTTATAACCTCGCTCGGTCAAGACCTGAATCCAGGGAGATCGAGCCGAGCTGAGCAGCAGATGAGTGCGTGCGCAGTGCTTATAACGAATCGGATCGAGGTGGGCGCCGAATTGGTACTTGTGCGTTGAGAAAAACCATCCGGTCGATTAGCGTCCTGCTCCGCCGGGACACCGCGGACCGCCGCGACCGGGCCGCGAACCCCGGAACCCGCACCCCTCAGAACCCCTCCTGGAACGGAGCAGCCCCGTGACCATCCTGTCGATCGACCCGGCCACCGAGGCCGAACTGGCGCGGTACGAGGTGGACGGTCCCGCTGAAGTGGACGCGGCCCTCGCGGCCGCCGCGACCGCCCAGCGGGCCTGGCGCCGGACGCCGCTCGCCGAGCGCACCGCGCTGCTGCGCGAGATCGCCCGCGTGCTGCGCGCCGGGCGGGAGCGCTACGCCCGGCTGATCACCACCGAGATGGGCAAGCCGATCGCCGAAGCCGCCGCCGAGGTCGACAAGTGCGCGCTCACCTGCGAGCACTACGCCGAGCACGCCGCGGAGCTCCTTGCCGACCGTCCTGTTCGGACGGACGACGGCGAGGCGGTGGTCGTGTGCGAGCCGCTCGGCGTGGTCCTCGCGGTGATGCCGTGGAACTACCCGTTCTGGCAGTTCTTCCGGTTCGCCGCCCCCGCGCTGGCCGCCGGGAACGGCGCGATCCTCAAGCACGCCAACAACGTTCCGCAGTGCGCGCTCGCGATCGGCGAGGTGCTGCGCGACGCGGGCGCGCCCGCGGGGCTGTGCCGGGCGCTGCTGGTCGAGGTGCCCGTCGTCGCCGAGCTCATCGCCGACGACCGGATCGCCGCGGTCACCCTCACCGGATCCACCGAGGTCGGCGCGATCGTCGCCGGACAGGCCGGGAACGCGCTGAAGAAGCAGGTGCTCGAACTCGGCGGCTCCGACCCGTTCCTGGTGCTCGCCGACGCCGACGTGCCCGCCGCGGCCGCCGCCGCGGTGCGGGCCCGGTTCACCAACGTCGGCCAGTCCTGCGTCAACGCCAAGCGGTTCCTGGTGGCCGAGCCGATCGCCGAGGAGTTCGCCGCCGCCTTCACCGCGGCCGCCGAAGCGCTGCCCGTCGGCGATCCCACCGACCCGGCCACCCGGATCGGCCCGATGGCCCGCGCGAACCTGCGCGACGCCCTGCACGACCAGGTGCTGCGCACGATCGCCGCGGGCGCGCGGCTGCGCACCGGCGGCGAGCCGGTGCCGGGGCCCGGTTTCCACTACCCGCCGACCGTGCTGGACCACGTCGAACCGGGCATGGCCGCGTTCGACGAGGAGACCTTCGGGCCGGTCGCGGCGATCACCCGCGTCGCCGGTGCCGAGCAAGCGGTGGAACTGGCCAACCGCACCGAGTTCGGCCTCGGCGCCGCGGTGTGGACCCGCGACCTCGCGCTGGCGCGGCGCATCGCCGCCGAGATCGACGCGGGCGCGGTGTTCGTCAACGGCGTCGTCGCCTCCGACCCGCGGCTGCCGTTCGGCGGGGTGAAGAAGTCCGGTTACGGCCGGGAACTGGGTGCCGAGGGCATCCGCGAGTTCGTCAACGTCAAGACCCTCTGGATCCGCGAGGAGCGCGCCTGATGCCCGAGCACGAGACCTTCCCCGCCGCCGTGCTGCGGCCGGCCGAGCTGTCCGCGTTCTCCCGCGGCGGCGGTGCCCGCACCATCCCGCTGGTCACCCGGGAGCGCGGCGCCGCCACGTTCCTCAACGGGCAGACCCTGTTCGAGGGCGGGGCGGGCATCCCGCTGCACACGCACGACTGCCCGGAGAGCGTGGTGATCCTCGAAGGCGATGCGATCGCCGAGATCGACGGCGTCGAGCACGAGCTCACCGCCTTCGACACCACCTACGTCGACGCGGGGGTGCCGCACCGGTTCCGCAACGCCTCGGCGACCGCGCCGATGCGCATCCTGTGGACCTACGCCTCCGTCGACGCCACCCGAACCCTGGTGGCCACGGGAGAAACCCGGCGCGTCGACGCGGAGCACGGGGCCTGACGCCTGCCTCGTCCGGAACCTCGCCACCGGGCTCGCACCGCGGGATCCCGACCGTCGGGGCGGGAACCGGCGCCGGCGCCGAAGTAGGCTCGCTCGGCACACCGCCCACCTCGCGGAAGGACCGGGAGCACATGGCGACGCCCCTCGTCGAGCAGATCGCGGCGCGCATCGCGGAGCACATCCGCGAGGAGCGGCTCGTGCCGGGCACCCGCCTGGTGGAGCGGGCGCTCGCGGAGCGCCTCGCGGTGTCGCGCTCGCCGGTGCGCGGCGCGCTGCGGCTGCTCGCCGCTGACGGCGTGGTGGCGGCGGGGGAGCGCGGCGGCTACGCGGTGCTGCGCGTCCCGGACGCCGCGCCGGTGGCCGAGGGCGGGGACGGCGTGGAGACGACCTACCTGCGGATCGCGGGGGACCGGTTGGACGGGCGGCTGCCGGAGCGGGTGACCGAGAGCGGGCTCGCCCGCGAGTACGGGCTCACGTCCGCGCAGCTGTCCCGGATCCTGCAGCGGATCGGTGCCGAGGGCTGGATCGAGCGGATGCCCGGCTACGGCTGGCGGTTCCGGCCGATGCTCACCTCGCAGGGCTCGTACCGGGACAGCTACCGGTTCCGGTTGACGATCGAACCGGCCGCGCTGCTCGAACCGGATTTCCAGCTGGACGAGGACGCGGTGCGGGAGGTGCGCGCGCAGCAGCAACACCTCGTGGACGGCGCGATCCGGGAGGTCGGCGACGCGGAGCTGTTCGACCGCAACAGCGCGTTCCACGAGGTGCTGGTGCAGTGCTCGGGCAACGCGTTCTTCATCGACTCGCTGCGCCGGGTGGACCGGTTGCGCCGGTTGGTGGAGTACCGGCGGACGCTGCCGCGGGACCGCGCGGTGGTGCGCTGCCGCGAGCACGTGGAGATCGCGGACCTGCTGTTGGCGGGGCGCCGGGCGGAGGCGGCGGAGCGGCTGCGCGAGCACCTGGACTCGGTCGGTACCGAGAAGGCGGGGGAGTAGTACCGGTCGCGCTCCGTGTTCGGCCCGGTCCGGGGTGGCGCGCGGAGAACTTCGCATTCGTCCTGTTCACGAGGTATTTGCGATGTGCCCGCAACATCGCGACATCTATGATTTACATCACTCGGCGTCACACTTTTGCTCCGCAGTGAGCGCCGGTCCCGGCCACTAGCGTCCATTTCGTTAGTTTGAGCAGCTATCTAAATGGGTGAGGTGGTCGTATGTGCGGCATCACGGGCTGGGTCTCCTACGGGCGTGATCTCGGTACCCAGGACCGAGTGCTGCGGGACATGACCGAAACGATGGCCTGCCGCGGCCCGGACGCCGCGGGCACCTGGGTCGCACCGCACGCCGCGCTCGGGCACCGGCGGCTCGCCGTCATCGACCTGCCCGGTGGCGCGCAGCCCATGGAGGTCGCCACGCCCGACGGCGCGGTCGCCATGGTCTACTCCGGCGAGGCCTACAACTTCACCGAGCTCCGCGCCGAACTGCGCGGGCGCGGGCACCGGTTCGACACCGACTCCGACACCGAGGTCGTGCTGCACGGCTACCTGGAGTGGGGCGAGCAGCTCGCCGAACACCTCAACGGCATGTACGCCTTCGCGATCTGGGACGAGCGCACCGAGAAGCTCGTCATGATCCGCGACCGGATGGGCATCAAGCCGTTCTACTACTACGAGACCGCCGACGGCGTGCTGTTCGGCTCCGAGCCCAAGGCGATCCTGGCGAACCCGGACGCCGAACCGGTCGTCGGCCTCGACGGGTTGCGCGAGATCTTCTCGTTCGCCAAGACGCCCGGCTTCGCCGTGTGGGAGGGGATGCGGGAGCTCAAGCCCGGCCACCTCGCCATCGTCGACCGCAACGGGCTGCGCGAGCGCTGCTACTGGCAGCTGGAGGTCGGCGACCACACCGACGACCGCGACGCCACCGTCGCGCACGTGCGGGAGCTGCTCGACGACATCATCGCCCGCCAGCTCGTCGCCGACGTGCCGCGCTGCACCCTGCTCTCCGGCGGGCTCGATTCCTCGGCGATGACGGCGATCGCGGCGCTGCAGCTCGCGGAGCAGGGCGAGACGGTGCGCAGCTTCGCCGTCGACTTCCCCAACCAGGCCGAGAACTTCCGCGCCATCGACGTCGCCCCCACCCAGGACACGCCGTTCGTGCACGCCGTCGCCGAACACGTGCGCAGCGACCACGACGACATCATGCTCGACGGCGCGGCCCTGTCCGACCCGGCGGTGCGCGCCGCCGCCGTCGCCGCCCGGGACCTCCCGATCGGTCTCGGCGATCGGGACAACTCGCTGTACCTGCTGTTCAAGGCGATCCGCGAACAGTCCACCGTGGCCTTGTCCGGGGAGTCGGCGGACGAGATCTTCGGCGGCTACCCGTGGTTCCACGACGAGCGCAAGCGCGACGCGGACACCTTCCCGTGGCTCGTCGACTCGCCCCTGACCCCGTCCGGGCTGCTCGAACCCGGCCTGAGCGCGCAGCTGGACCTCGGTTCCTACATCGGCGACAACTACCGGGACGCCGTCGCCGCCGCGCCGCTCAAGGACGGCGAAACCGGGCTGGAGAAGCGGATGCGGCAGGTCTGCTACATGCACCTGACCCGCATGGTGCAGACCCTGCTGGACCGCAAGGACCGGATGAGCATGGCCGTGGGCCTCGAAGTGCGGGTGCCGTTCTGCGACCACCGGCTGGTGCAGTACGTGTTCAACACCCCGTGGGCGCTGAAGACCTTCGACGGCAGGGAGAAGAGCATCCTGCGCGGCGCCACCCGGGACACGCTGCCGGAATCGGTGGCCAACCGGAAGAAGAGCGGTTACCCGGGCAGCTTCGACCCGAACTACCTCCGCGCCATCCAGGCGCAGGCCGCGGAGCTGATCGCGACCGACCACCGGGTGCTGGAGTTCTACGACGCGGACCGGCTCAAGGCCGCCACCACCGCCGACGGGGCGACCATCACTCACGAGCAGCGCGGCGCGATCGAACGGTCCCTGGACTTCGCCACCTGGCTGGACCAGCGGAACCCGGTGCTCAAGCTGTCCTGAGCACCGGACGGGGCGCCCGCGCGCACCGCGGGCGTCCCGTTCTCCGGGCGGTGGGCGGAAATCCGGGCTTGAGCGTGCCGCAGGGGCACGGAGTGGGATGGGGTGACAACAGCCCCGAGAGGAGCCCACCCGTGTCCACCGACACCGTCCCGCGCCCGTCCGCACCACCGGCGCGACCCACCCCGCTCGCCGAGCGGGCGATCGCCCCGGACCTGGCCCGGGGCATGATGCTGCTGCTCATCGCCCTGGCCCACGTGCCGTGGTTCCTGTACACCGCAGGCACCGGTGCCGCGCTGCTGCACCCGGCGGGCGGTGGGCTCGCCGACCGGATCGTGCAGGCGGCCACGATCGTCGTGGTGGACGCCCGCACGCACACCATGTTCGCGTTCCTGTTCGCCTACGGGATCGGGCAGCTGCACACCCGGCGGATCGCGGCGGGAGCCTCGGCGCGCGAGGCGCGCGGGCTGCTGCGCCGCAGGCACCTGTGGATGTTCGGGTTCGGCCTGGTCCACGCCGCGCTGCTGTGGCACGGCGACATCCTCGCCACCTACGGCGTGATGGGACTGGTGTTCGTGCCGCTGTTCCTCGGCCGCGGGGACCGCGCGCTGCGGGTGTGGATCGGGGTCCTGGTGGCGCTCGGCGTCGCGGTGTGCGCGATCTCGGTGATGGCGGACCCGGTGCCGCCGTCGGTGGGTCCGCGTCCGGAGCGGTTCCCGATCACCGAGACCGGCTACCTCGCGTCCGCGCTGCTGCGGTTGGCGAACTGGGCGCCCACGCCGCTGGCAGGAATCGCCACGCTCGCGCTGCCGACCGCGTTCCTGCTGGGGTTGCTCGCTTCCCGGCACCGCGTCCTGGAGGAGCCCGCCCGGCACCTGCCGCTGTTGCGGCGCACCGCCTTCTTCGGCGTCGCCGTGGGCTGGGTGGCGGGTGTTCCGCTGGCGCTGCACCACGTCGGCGTGCTGGGGCTGCCGAACCTGGCGGTCTTCGGCACGGTGCACTTCTTCGCCGGGATTCCCGCCGGGGTCGGATACGCCGCCCTGTTCGGCCTCGTCGCGCACCGGATCACCGCGCGCGGTGCGAGCCCGGCCAGGCCGGTGCGCGCGTTGGTCGCGTTGGGGCGGCGCTCGCTCAGCGGGTACCTGGCGCAGTCGGCGGTGTTCGTGCCGCTGCTCTCGGCGTGGGGATTCGCGGTGGGGGCGCACCTGTCGAGCTGGTCGGCGGCGCTCGTCGGCGTCGCCACCTGGGTGCTGACCGCGGTGCTGGCGCGGCTCTCGGAACGAGCGGGCGTGCGCGGGCCTGCGGAAACCTTGCTGCGCAGGCTCAGCTACCGGAAGCCGCGGCGGCGGACCGCGGCCTGATGCCCGTCGCGGTGCGCGGTTCGAACGGGCCGCGCACCGCGACGTCGGTCAGGAGACGACGTTGCGGAGGAACGTGGTGGTCCCCGCGGCGTCGTTGACGTAGGAGTACCGCTGCGCGCTGGAGTAGATCGCGTAGTCGCCCGCGTCCACGACCGCCACCTCGTCCTCGCGCTCGATGCGCAGCCGCCCGGCCGTCACGAAGACCATCTCGTGCCAGCCGGCGGGGTCCGGTTCGGCGTCGTAGCGGTCACCGGCGGCGAGGCTCCAGGTCCACAGCTGCGCCTGGTCACGAGCGGGCGCGCTGCCGAGCAGCACCGCGCGGCTGTCGGCCTCGGCGCCGCGCCACGCGGTCGCCTCGATCCTGCCGGGCGGGGCGGACGGCGGGCTGACGACCTCGACGAGGGTGGCGCCGAGGGTGCGGGCGAGCTTGTCGAGCCCGGAGAGGCCGATGTTCGCCTCGCCCGCTTCCAGGTTGATGATCGTGCGCCTGCTCAGCCCGGCTTCGGCGGCGAGCGCGGACTGGCTGAGCCCGGCCTCGTGGCGCAGTCGGCGGAGGTTGTCCGCGACGTGCACCAGGACGTCCGGGGGCGGCTCTTGCACGTGCAGGATTCTACACATAACGTGGTGCAATATGTTGCACATTCGAGTCGGGTGGTGAACCGGCACGAGCTGGCGCTGGTGGGCATCACCGTGATCTGGGGCGGGACGTTCCTGGTCATCCACACCGCCATGCGCTACTGCGGGCCGCTGTTCTTCGTCGGCGTGCGGTTCCTGGCCGCGGGCGTGCTCAGCCTCGTGGTGTTCCGCCGGGCGTTGCGGGGCATTAGCCCGCGGGAGCTGGGCGCCGGGGCGGCGATCGGCCTCACGATCTTCCTCGGCTACGGGTTGCAGACCTGGGGGTTGCAGACGATCAGCAGCAGTTCCTCGGCGTTCATCACCGCGCTGTACGTGCCGATGGTGCCGCTGCTGCAGTGGGCGGTGTTCCGCAAGGCGCCGCCGGTGCCGGCGCTGGTCGGTGCCGCGCTCGCCTTCGCCGGGCTGGTGCTGCTGGCCGGTCCCGGGGCGGCGGGGATCTCGATGAGCGGCGGGGAGCTCGCCACGCTCGTCGGCGCGGTGGCCATCGCCGCGGAGATCGTGCTGATCGGGACGTTCGCCGGGAAGGTCCGCCTCGGCGGGGTCACCGTGGTGCAGCTGCTGGTCAGCGGTGCGCTGTCGCTGGCGATGATGCCGGTGGCCGGTGAGGCGCTGCCCGCGTTCTCCTGGGTGTGGCTGGTGGCGGCGCTCGGGCTCGGCGCGGCGAGTTGCCTGATCCAGATCGCGATGAACTGGGCGCAGCGCGAGGTCCCGCCGACGCGTGCCACGATCATCTACGCGGGCGAACCCGTGTGGGGCGGGATCTTCGGTCGCCTGGCGGGGGATCGGCTGCCGGGGCTCGCGCTCGTCGGCGCCGCGCTGATCATCATTGGCACCCTGGTCAGCGAGCTGAAATCACGCCCGAAGTCCGAAGTGGACATTCCTGCCGCCGAACTGTCCGAGTCCACCACCCGCTGACCGGTCAGCCCCTGCCCCGGCCCGGACGTCTCCGGGTTCCGGGGCGCGTCAGCGGTCTGCCCCGACCGGCACGACCGCGCTGCCGGGTGGGGTAGGTGACGCGACCCGGCGGACCGCGCTCCGCTCGACGATCGTCGAGCTCGCGCGTCAGCCGCCGATCTCCTCGCCGAAGCGGAGCAGGGAGCGGAAGAAGTCGATGGGGGCGCTGAGCACCGAGCGGGCCCCGTCGCCGAGCGCTCCCCACCAGTGGTTCACCCCGCCCGCCGCGCCGCTCGGATCCTTCGCGATCACCGCGAGCAGCACGACCAACCCCAGCAGCACCAGCACGATCACCAGGGCGATCAGGCATCCGGTGTTGCGCAGCCGCTTGCGCCAGGACCCGCGCGCGGAACGTTCGGACATGGCAGCCCACCTTCGTCGAGTGGCACCGGACCCTAGAGCAACCGCGGCCCCGTGGGGAGACCCGCGACCGAATCGCCGCCGGATCGTCCCGCGAACGCCCGCGGCGAGACGATCGCCGACGGCGAGATCGACCGCGTCGCGGCTCCCCGCACCGCCTTCGCCTGACGGCCGCGGGTGATCGGTCCGCTCGTCCGCCGGGCGGGCCGTTCACCCGGGCGGGAGCGGGCGGTGTGGGAGGCTGCGGGAGTGGAGGGTGTCGAGACGTCGTCGATGAAGGAGCCGCGCTACCTGCGGATCGCCCGCGAGCTGGCGGCGGACATCGGGGCGCGCAGCTGGCCGCTGGGGGAGCGGATGCCGCCCGAACCCGAGTTGGCGGCCCGGTTCGGCGTCTCCCGCGAGACGTTGCGCAACGCGCTGCGCGAGGTTGAGTCCTGGGGCCTGGTGTCGCGGCGCAAGGGCGACGGCACCCGGGTGCGGCGGCTGGCCCCGGTGGAGCGCTTCGACACCTCGTTGAACAGCCTGGAAGAGCTGACCCAGTACGGCAGGGACGCGGTGCGGGAGGTCGCGGAGGTCGCGGAGGTCGCGGTGGACGCCGAGCTGGCGGCGGTGACCGGGTTCCCGGTGGGCGCGGCGCGCGCCCGGTTGACGACGCTGCGCCGGGCCGAGGAGGGCTCGGTGGTGTCCTGGTCGCAGGTGTACCTGGCGCCGGAGGACGCGGCGGTGGTGTCCGGCGAGTTGGGCCGCAGCACCCGGTTGATCAGCGACCTGCTGGCTGAGCGCACCGGCCGGACGACGCACCGGGTGGACCAGCAGGTGCGGGCGGTGCCGATGCCCGCGGAGCCGGCGGCGGCGCTCGGGCTGGAAACCGGTTGCCCGGCCTTGGAGTTCGTCCGGCGCTACTTCGACGCGGCGGGCGAGCTGTTCGAGGTGACGGTCGGGGTGCACCCGGGCGGCAGCTTCAGCTACCGCACGACGCTGGTCCGCTCCGGGCAGTAGTGCCCTGCGCGCGGGCATTGACAGGAGGGCACCGCAGCCTCAATTCTGTCTAGACAGAAACTGTCTAGACACAAAGAGGTGCAGGCATGAAGTCAGCGGAGCAGCTCCGCGACGGAGGCGCACCGGCCCGCCGCTCCCGCTGGTACACCGGCGTCGGCAACCAGGTGCTGATCTCGATCGTGCTGGGCATCGCCGTCGGTGCCGCGTTCCCCGGGTTCTCCGCCCACCTGAAGGTCGTCGGGGACGTCTTCCTCGACCTGATCAAGGTCGCGGTCGCGCCGCTGGTGTTCTTCACCATCGTGCTCGGCTTCGCCTCGGCCGGAGACCTGAAGAAGGCCGGGCGCACCGGACTCCTCGCCCTGGTCTACTTCGAGGTCGTCTCGACCGTCGCCCTGCTGCTGGGGCTGCTGGTGGGGAACCTGACCGGCGTCGGCACCGGAGCGGGCGCGCTGCGCGGCGCGCAGCACCCGGCGGCCCCGGACACCGGTGCGCACGAGGACTTCCTGGACACCGTGGTGCCGGACAACTTCGCCGGCGCGTTCACCTCCGGGCACCTGCTGCAGGTCGTGGTCATCGCCGTGCTGTTCGGCATCGGGTTGCTCTCGATGGCGCCCGCCGTGCGGACCCAACTCGGCGCCGGGCTGGAGACCGCGTCCGAGGGCTTCTTCGCGATGATCGGCGTGATCATGCGGCTGGCGCCCCTCGGCACCTTCGGCGCCATCGCGTACTCGGTCGGCACCAACGGGTCCGCGATGCTGCTGGCCCTGGCCGAGCTGGTGGCCGAGTACTGGATCGTGGTCGCGCTGTTCGTCCTCGTCGTGCTCGGCGGGATCTGCCTGGCCATCGGGGTGAACGTGCTGCGCCTGCTGCGCGCGGTCCGCACCGAGCTGACGCTGGTGCTCGGCACGGCCTCCTCCGAGGCCGGGTTGCCCGGCCTGCTCAAGAAGCTCCCGCGGATGGGGATGTCGCAGCAGACCGTCGGGCTGGTGCTGCCGACCGGGTACGCGTTCAACCTCGACGGCACCTCGCTGTACATGGCGCTGTGCACGCTGTTCCTCGCCAACGCCTACGGCATCCCGATGGGGCTGGAGCAGCAGCTCGGCCTGCTGTTGATCATGCTGCTGACCTCGAAGGGCGCGGCGACCGTCTCCGGCGGGACGTTCGTGGTGTTCGCCTCCACGATCACCGCCACCGGCTATCTGCCCGTGGACGGCGTCGCGATCCTGTTCGGCGTGTACCGGGTGATGTCGATGGCGGTCTCCACCTGCAACACCTTCGGCAACGTGGTGGCCACGCTGGTGATCTCGCGGTGGAACGGCGACCTGGACCGGGACCGGTTGCGCGCCGTCCTGGCCGATCCGGCGCTGCTCGACCGGGAACCCGAACCCGAACAGATCGCCGCCGCGCGCGGCACCGACCCCACGACCTCCGGGAGCAACGCATGAGCAGCACCGTGTTCGACTCGGTCCTGTACCGGGAGATGTTCTCCACCGGCCCGATGCGCGAGGTCTTCAGCGACGCGAGCTTCCTCGCGCGGATGACCGAGACCGAGAGCGCCCTCGCCCGCGCGCAGGCCACCGTCGGCGTGGTCCCCGCCGAGGCGGCGCGCATCATCACCGACTCGGTCGACCCGGTCGCGCTCGACCTGGAACGGCTGCGCACCGAGACCGAGAACGTCGGCTACCCGGTGCTGCCGCTGGTCACCCAGCTCGCCGAGCAGTGCGGCGAGGCGGGCGGCTACCTGCACTGGGGCGCGACCACCCAGGACATCATGGACACCGCGACGATGTTGCAGTGCCGCGACGGGCTGGACCTCGTCGCCACCGCTCTCGATCGGGTGCGGGCGGTGCTGCGGCGGCTGGCCGCGGAGCACGTCGACTCGGTGGCGGCCGGGCGCACCCACCTGCAGCACGCGCTGCCGGTGACGTTCGGATTCCGGTGCGCCGTCTGGGTTTCCGCGCTGGACCGCCACGCCGAGCGGCTGGCCGCGGCCCGCGAACGCGACCTGATGGTCCAGTTCGGCGGGGCGGCCGGAACCCTGGCGTCCCTCGGCTCCGGGCCGGAAGGGCTCGCGGTCCGCGCGGCTCTCGCGGCCGAACTGGGGCTGCGCGACCCGGAGATCACCTGGCACGTGGCCCGGGACGGGCTCAACGAGATCGTGTCGCTGCTGGCGGCGATCGGCGGTTCGCTCGGCAAGATCGGGTGGGACGTGACGATGCTGTGCTCGTCCGAGTTCGGCGAGGTCGCCGAACCGTTCGTGCCCGGCCGCGGCGCGAGCTCCACCATGCCGCAGAAGCGCAACCCCATCTCCAGCGAGCTGATGGTGGCGGCGGCGAAGCTGCTGCGCGACCGGGCCGCCACCATGCTCGACGCGATGATGCAGGACTTCGAGCGGGCCACCGGGCCGTGGCACCTGGAGTGGGCGACCGTCCCGGAGGCGTTCCAGCTGGCCGCTTCCTCCTTGCACCAGGCCGAATTCATGCTCGGCGGCCTCGAAGTCGACGTCGACCGGATGCGCGCCAACACCGACCTGACCGGCGGTCTCATCGTCGCCGAGGCCGTGATGATGGCGGTCGCGCCCGAACTGGGCCGCCAGCGGGCGCACGAAGTGGTCTACGACGCCTGCCGCCGCGCCATCGAGGGCGGGCAGGACCTCGCCACCGAGCTGCGCGGGCACCCGGAACTGGTGGAGCGGCTCGGCGAGCGGCGCATCGACGAGCTCTGCGACCCCGCCAACTACCTCGGCAGCGCCCGCGCCATGACGCGGGGCGTGGTCGGCGGCTGACCCACCGCCGGGGCTCATCGCGGACCGCTCGGTGGAACCCGGCGGAACCGTCAGGAACCCAGCACGAACGGGTCCCGCGCCGGGCTCTCGTCGGTGTTGATCCAGACGCTCTTGAGCCTGGTGTACTCGCGCAGCACCTCGGTGCCGTGCTCGATGCCGACCCCGCTCTGCTTGAACCCGGAGCGCGGCGACATCGGCGACATCGCGCGGTAGGTGTTCACCCACACCGTCCCGGCCTCCAGCACCGAGGCGAGCCGGTGCGCCCGCGCCAGGTCCCGCGTCCACACCCCGGCGGCCAGCCCGTAGGTGGTGTCGTTGGCCAGCGCCACCACCTCGTCCTCGGTGTCGAACGGCATCACCGTGAGCACCGGGCCGAAGATCTCCTCCTGGCAGACCCGCATCCCGTTGTCGGTGTCCACGAACACGGTGGGGGAGTAGAAGTAGCCGTCCAGGCCCACGTCCGGCCGCTCGCCGCCGGTCAGCACCCGGCCGCCCTCCTCGCGGCCGATCCGCACGTACTCCTCGATCTTGTCCCGCTGGTCGCCGAACGCGACCGGGCCGAGCTCGGTCTCCGGCTCCAGCGGGTCGCCGATCTTGATGGTGGCGGCGCGGGCCGCGACCTTCTCCAGCACCTCGTCGTAGACGCCGCGCTGCAGGAAGACCCGGCTGCCCGCGATGCAGGTCTGCCCGGCGGCGGCGAAGATCCCGGCGACGATGCCCATCGCGGCGCTGTCGGTGTCGGCGTCGTCGAAGACGATGTTCGGCGACTTGCCGCCCAGCTCCAGCGTCACCGGCACGAACCGGGAACCGCAGGCGGCGGAGATCCGCGAACCGGTCGCGGTGCTGCCGGTGAAGCTGAGCTTCGCGACCTGCGGGTGCTCCACCAGCGCGTTCCCGGCGTCCGCGCCGAATCCGGTGACCACGTTGACCACGCCCGGCGGGAAACCGGCCTGCTCGAACAGCGGCACCAGCTTCAGCACCGACGCCGAGGTGTGCTCGGACGGCTTGATCACCACGGTGTTGCCCGCGGCCAGCGCCGGCGCGATCTTCGCGGTGGTCAGCATCAGCGGCGAGTTCCACGGGGTGATCGCCCCGACCACGCCCACCGGCTCGCGCTGGGTGTAGTTGAGCAGCTTGGTGCTGTTCGCGGGGATGACCTCGCCGTGGATCTTGTCGGCGTAACCGGCGTAGTAGTAGAAGTACTCCGGGATCCCGGCCAGCTGGGACCGCATCTCGCGCAGCAGCTTGCCGTTGTCCAGGGTCTCGGTGCGGGCCAGGTCCTCGGCGTTCTCGGTGATGAGGTCGCCGAGCCTGCGCAGCAACCGCCCGCGCGCGGTCTGGGACAGGTCGCGCCAGGACGGCGCCTCGAACGCCGCCCGCGCGGCGCGCACCGCGCGGTCCACGTCGGCCTCGGTGCCGCGCGCCGCCTCGTACCAGGGCTGCGCGGTGGTCGGGTTGGTGCTGGCGAAGTAGCCGCCTTCGGCCGGGGCGACCCACTCGCCTGCGATGTAGTGCTCGTAGCGGGGGAGTTCGGTGCTCATCTCAACGCTCCACGGTCGTGCGGGTGAGGTGCGTGCGGATCTCGGCGACCAGTCGGTCCGGCCGTTCCAGCGGCAGCAGGTGCCGGGCGCCGGGGACGACGACGGCGTGCGCCTCCGGGATGGTCGCGGCCAAGTGCTCGGTCATCGCGGGCGTCGAACCGGGGTCCTCGGCACCGGTGATCGCCAGCGTCGGTGCCGTGATCCCCGGCAGCAGCGGGGCCAGTTCGCGGTCCGCCGTCGCGAAGATCCGGTAGCAGGCCAGGTAGTCGTCGAGGTCGTTGCCCAGCAGGGTGGTGCGCAGCCGGTCGGCCAGTTCCGGTTCGCGCGCCTGCCAGTCCGGGCTCATCCACCGCTGCACGGCGGCCTCCGCGGTCCCGGCGAAGTCCTGCGCCACGCCGCGCAGCCGGTCGCCGACCGCGGCCGACTGCTCCGGGCTGCGGGCGGCCACCGAGCTCACCAGCACCAGCGACCGCACCAGCTCCGGGCGGCGCACCGCGAGGCACTGCGCCACCAGCGCGCCGAGCGAGAACCCGACCAGGTGGGCGGGACCGCTCAGCCGCCGCGCCACCGCCGCGGCGAGGTCGTCGAGCTCCGCGTCCGGCTCGACGGCCCCGCCCGCGCCGTGGCCCGGCAGGTCCGGGGCCAGCACCGGGTTGTCCCGGGCCAGCTCCGGCGCGCACCGGTCCCACATGCGGTGGTCCAGGCCGACGCCGTGCAGCAGGACCAGCTGGTCGGTCATCGCTCGCTCGACAGCGGGGCGAGCCGCGCCTGCGGGCGGCCCTGCGCCGCCGCGGCCAGGCCGACCACGATCTCGTCGGCGCGCGGTGCGTCGGCCAGCCGCACCTCGATGCTCTGGTGGTGCGAGCGGATCGTCGCGTCGGTGATGTGCTTGAGCGGGATGTCGAAGGTGGTGCCGGCCGCCGCGCGCTTCTCCACCGCGGGCAGCAGCGTGGTGGCGCTCGCGGCCTGCCGGAAGTGGTCGCCGAACTTCAAGGTGTGGATCAGCGCCGACCCGTGCTCGACCTCGCCGTCCAGCCCGACGATCGCGGCCTTGCCGTAGGCCTCGATCGGCTCGCCCAGCGCCTCCACCACGCGGGGTGCGAGCAGGGCGCCCAGCGGGGACGCGAACTCCTCGATGCCGGGCGCGAGGTCCGCCACGAACCCCTCGCCGGCCCACGGGTTCTGCAGCACCGCCAGCACCACCGCGGTGCGCGCCCGCGGGTCCACCGGGCGGCCGCCTTCGGTGAGCACGTCCTCGGTGTAGCTCACGATCTTGCGGATGTTCATCGGTCCTCCAGGTCTGCCAGCCGCACCACCGGATCCGTCTTGCGGTCGCCGATGCGGGCGTTGGGGCGCGGTCCGGTCGACGCGGCCGCGATGACGACGATCTCGTCGTCGGCGGGCGCGTCCGGGATGCGCACCGGGATGGTCTGGTAGTGCGAGCGGGTGGCCGCGTCGGTCTTGTGCCAGATCGGCACGGTCAGCGTGGTCCCGGCGGGCCCGCGCTCGTCGGAGAACACGATGACCGCGGTGCCGCCCGCCAGTTCCCGCAGCACGTTGCCGAAGTACGGGGTGTGGATCAGCGCCGCGCCGTGCTCGATCTCGCCGTCCAGGCCGACGATGGCGGCCTTGCCGAACGCGGTGATCTCGGCCTCGCCGCCGTTCGCCGTGGTCAGCGCCGCGGTGAGCTCGTCGTGCAGGGTGCGGGCGAGGCCGGGCGCGATCCGCTCCACCTCCGCGGAGAGGTCCGCGACGTGGCCGCGGCCCGCCCACGGGTTCGGGATCACCGCGGCCGCGGCGGCGCGGTGCGCGGTGGACTCCACCGGGGAGCCCAGCTCGCGCAGCACGGTCTCCGTCGTGGTGACGACCTTGCGCGGCCCGCTCACGAGCCGGAGCCCTGGAAGCGCGGCATGACCTTCTCGGTGAACAGTTCGAGGCTGCGCATCGCGTGCTCGTGGCGCAGGCCGGGGTGCGTGGTCCACAGCAGCAGGTGCTCCAGGTTCAGCTCCTCCTGCAGCTCCTCGATCTTGCCCGCCACGTGCTCCGGGGTGCCGACGAGCAGGTTGCGCTGCTCCAGGAACTCGAAGGACAGCTCGTGGGCGTCGGTGAGCTCCTCACCGGCCTCCATCAGGTTGCCCAGCCCGCGCCAGTGGGTGATCCACTTGTAGGAGGTCAGCAGCGCCTCCTCGAACTGGGCGCGGGCCTGCTCCATGGTGTCGGCGACGAACACGTCGCGGACCAGGCCGATGCCCTCGCCCAGCGCCAGGTCCCGGCCCGCCGCCTGCGCGGAGTCCTTGTACAGCTGGAAGCGGTCCTTGAGCGCCGAGATCGGCGGCAGCCAGAACAGCCCCTGCACGCCCTGCTGGGCGGCGGTCTGGATGGACCGCGGGCTGTCGATCACCTGCCACAGCGGCGGGTGCGGGCGCTGGTAGGGGCGCGGGGTGACGGCGAGCTTGGTGATCACGCCGTCCTCGGTGAACTCCGGGGTGGCGGGCGAGAGCGGGTGCTCCCAGCGCACGCCGGGGGCCGGGAAGGTGTAGAAGCGCCCGTCGTGCGAGAAGAACTCGTTCGACCACGCCTTCTGCAGGATCTCCACGGTCTCGTCGAACAGCGCCCGGTTCTGCTCCTGGTCGCGCGGGTCGGCGAGCGTGTTGAGGTTCAGCGCCTCCCGCCCGTAGAGCCCGCGGCCCAGGCCGACCTCGACGCGGCCGCCGGAGAGCTGGTCGAGCTGCGCGATGTCCTCGGCCAGCCGCAGCGGGTGCCAGAACGTGGCGATGTTCGCGGCCTGCCCGATGCGGATGTTCTCGGTGCGGGCGGCGATGTCCGCGCCCATCAGCACCGGGTTCGCGATCAGCTCGTAGCCCTCGTGGCCGAAGTGGTGCTCGGTGTACCAGATGGACCAGAACCCGGCCTGGTCCGCGTACCGCGCGAACTCCCGGGTCTCGTTCATGACCTGGTCGTACTCGCCGAACCGCCCGGGTGCGCCGAGGTTGTGGAAGATGGAGAAACGCATGTCTGCCTCCACGTCGAGGAGAGGGATCCGCACCGGACGGTGCGCGGGTGCCGCGGAGACCGGACGGGCGCGGGGATCGCGCCGCCGGGCGGGCGTGCTCGGGGGACCACCGCCGGGAGAGCTCCCCGCGGTGGCCGGTCTTCTCTTGCCGGGGCCGAAGCCGGATCACTCCGGGGCGGGCTGCTCCCGGTGGGTCATGGCCTCGCGCTCGCTGCACCGGACGTGGTCGCGCATGGCCTGCTCGGCGCCGAACGCGTCCTTGTCCACGATCCGCTTGAACACCTCGTGGTGCTCGTGCAGCGAGGCGCCCAGCCGCCCCGGGTGGCGCAACGTGTTCATCACGACCCGGTGGTAGGCGAGCTGGTTCATCAGCATCTGGTAGTGCTCGGCGAGCCTGCTGTTGTCCGCGCCCTGGATGACCAGGCCGTGGAAGTCGTGCACCAGCTGGGCGTAGCGCTCCACGTCGCCGTCGGCGACGGCGCGTTCGGACTCGGCGAGGTTGTCGCGCAGCAGATCGACCTCCGCGACGCGGCCCCGCTGCGCCAGCAGCTGCACGCCGAGCCCCTCCAGCACCGCCTTCAGCTGGAACAGCTCGCCGAGCTCGCGCCGGGACGGTTCGCGCACGAAGCTGCCGACCCGGGGGACGACCTCGACCAGACCTTCGGTCTGGAGCTGCTGGAGGGCTTCCCTGATGGGAGTCCGGCTCGTGCCGTAGGTCTCGGCGAGGGTGCCCTCCGACAGCAGCGCACCGGGCTGGTGCTCGCCGCGGATGATCGCCTCGCGCAAACCGTCCAGCACTCGGGCCCGAGCGCCCCGGGCTTGCATACCAGCGGCCCGTGTTCCGGTCTCTTGCATGGCAGGCACGCTAGCCAGACCGTGCTGGGCAGGTCAATGGGAACCCGTGATTTTTTCGCGGTACCGCCTGGTGATCGATGATCTGGCCAGTGGATCCCAGGTGGATTCTTGACAGTGACCTGGTCCACTCGTAGCGTCCCGCTGACATACAAGCAGGCTCGGTCGGACGGGCACTCGATCCGGACGGGGGACGAAGCGTTGGTCGATGCGGCGGAACCCGGAACCGGTGACCTGGCCAGGGCGGTGGACGTGCTGGCCGCGGAACTGGAACTGCTCACCGGCCACCGGCCGGTGCGGCGGCGACTCGTTCCCGGCCAGGCCCACGTGCACCGGATCGCGCTGACCTGGTGCGGCCGCCGGGACGAACCGGAGGTCTGCCTCCAGGTCCTCGCCCACCCGGCCGCCACCGGCACCGACCCCGGCTGGCTGCCCGCGGAAGCGGGTGCGCTGGCCGAATCGGTCGACATCAAGGCCCGCGCCGAGCGGTTCAAGGACCGCGACACCGGGATCGCGGCCTGGACCGGGCGGACCGGGCCGGGCTACCACCTCGTGCTGCTCGACACCGCGGGCGACCGGACCCGCGCCGAGCTGGACGGCAGGTGCGCGGCGCTGGAGGCCGGGTACCTCGACGGCGCCGGCTGGATGCGCTTGTACACCGACGGAAGGTTCGGCGAGGGAACGTTCACCCGAGTCGTGGAGCGCGTGCGCAACGACGTGCGCAGCCGCCTGGGCATCCCCGGCGGGCGCGCGCCGAACAGGAACCAGGGCCTGTGCTGACCCTGGACGGGCATCGAAGGAGTGACACATGGCCGCAGGACAGGACTCGCCGCGCAAGCAGCGGATCCGCGCAGCGTGGACCGCGTGCTGGGACCGCGGGGACGTCGACGCGCTCGACGAGCTGCTGGCCCCGGGCTACGCGCGGACCTCGGCGTCCGACGGCGCGGTGCAGGACCGCGCAGGCTTCAAGGAATCCATCCTGACCACCAGGGAGGCGTTCCCCGACCTCACCACCGAGGTGGAGGAACTGGTGGAGGAGGGCGACCGGGTGGTGATCCGCTGGCGCAGCCGCGGCACTCACACCGAGACCTTCCTGGACGTGCCGCCCACCGGCCGCGCCGTCGAGGTCGTCGGCGTCACCTTCGCCACCTTCGACGGCGACCGGGTGACCGCGGAATGGGTCACCTGGGACCCGCGCCAGCTGCTGCGGGCGCTGGGCATCATCTCGATCGGGGAGGGAAACCGATGAGCACGCGGACCGAGCAGGCCGTCGACCCCGCCGCGGTGCGCGAGGTGCACCGCCGCTTCGTCACCGGCGTCACCGTGGTGACCGCGATGGACGGCGAAGTGCCGCGCGGGCTCGCCGTGAACGCGTTCTGCAGCGTCTCGCTGGAACCGCCGATGGTGATGGTCTGCGTGCAGACCACCTCCAGCACCTACCCGGCGCTGGTGCGCGCGAGCCACCTCGGCATCAACATCCTCGCCGCCGACCAGCTGCCCGTCGCGGGAGTCTTCGCCTCCAAGAACACCGACAAGTTCGCCGAGGTCGACTGGTCGCCCGGCCCGCACGGTTCGCCGCTGCTGACCGGCTCGGCGGCCGCCGTCGAAGTGGAGATCGGGGAACGGCTGCGCGCCGCCACCCACACCGTGTTCGTCGGCCGCATCGTGCAGGCCGAGCACCGCGACGTCGATCCGCTGGTGTACCGGGCCGGGAAGTTCTTCGCGCCCGCCGACATGACCCCGCTCAGCCCCTGAACCCGATCCCCGCCTGCGAGGCCGACCCCGGTCCCGCCTCGCACGCCGAGCCGTTCCGGCTCTCAGCACTGGAGAGACCATGACGCACGAGTCAGCGCCGACTCCGCAGCCCGCGTACGGCGAATCGGTGACGACGGTCGAGCCGTTCGGCGTCGACCACATCCCCGATTCCGAACGCCACGGCAAGCCGAGTTCCCAGTTCTTCGTCTGGTTCGCGGCGAACCTCAACTTCCCGATCATGATGCTCGGGTTCAACGCCATCGCCCTCGGGCTCAGCTTCACCGCCGCCGTCACCGCGGTCGCCGCCGGTGCCCTCGCCGGGTCGCTGCTGATGGCGACCATGTCCCGGATGGGCGTGCGGCTCGGCGTGCCGCAGCAGATCCAGGCCCGCGGCCCGCTCGGGTTCCTCGGCAACTTCATCCCGGTCGCCTACATCAACGTCTTCGCCGGGGTCGGCTGGGCATCGGTGACGGTGATCCTCGGTGGCAAGGCCATCGCCGAGCTGCTGCCGGTGCCGTTCTGGGTGGGGTCGCTGCTGCTGACGCTGGTGCAGCTGGTGGTGGCGATCTACGGATACAACATGATCCACTACCTGGAGCGGATCCTGGCGTTCGTGCTGCTCGCCCTGTTCCTGCTCATCACCGTGGTCGCGCTGGCGCGCGGCGCCGGCACGTTCCACGCCGACGCCACCGCCGACGGCTACATCGGCGGCTGGGGCGGGTGGATCACCTTCGCCGGCGCCTTCTTCGCGTTCCTGGTGGCCTGGTCGCCGTTCGCCTCCGACTACTCCCGCTACCTGCCGGACACCAAGCGCAGCGGGAAGCTGACCGCGCTGTTCACCGGGCTCGGCACGTTCATCACCGTGTTCTGGCTGGGCGTGGTGGGCGCGCTGCTGGGCAACAGCGCCACCACCAGCGACTCGATCGCGGCGCTGCACCAGCTCACCGGGCCGTTCGCGGTGCCCGCGCTGGCCGCGGTGATCCTCTCGGCGCTGTCGCAGAACTTCCTCAACGTCTACGGCGGGGCGATCTCGCTGCAGACGCTGCGGGTGCCGCTGACCCGGCCGCAGGGCGTGGCGCTGATCTGCGTGCTCGGCTTCCTGATCAGCCTGTGGGGCGAGACGGGGATCGAGGCGAAGTTCGAGGTCTTCCTGAGCCTGACCGCGTACTTCATCGCGCCGTTCGCCGCGGTGCTGCTGCTGGACTACTACGTGGGCGGGCGTTCGGACCGCAGCCGCATCGGCGAGCTCTACGACCGGAGCCGCGTCGTGGGCTGGGGCTTCGTGGCCTGGGCGGCCGGGGTGCTGCTGTCGGTGCCGTTCTGGCACTCGGCGCTCTACACCGGGCCGATCGCCGCGGCGCACCCGGAGTGGGGTTCGCTCGGCAACTACGTCGCCGCCGCGGTGGCCGCGATCGTGTACCTGGCCACCCGCCGGTTGCCGTACCTGTGGGTGCGGGGTTCGGCGCGGCGCAGCGGTGACGAGGTTCCGGCGACGTCGAAGTCCTGACGCCCCGCGGGGCGCGAACCCGGGGCCCGGGGGGGGGGGGGGGGGCCGCCGGGGCGGGGGGGGGGGGGTGGGGGGGGCCGATACCATTTTGTGGTGGGGGGGGGTGTGTTGGTAATGATGGCGCGGGGGTTTGGGCAATGGGGGGCGTGGGGGGGGGGGGGGCCCCCCCCCCCGCCCCCCCCCCCCCCCCCCCCCCGGCGGCGGCCGCGCCCCGGGCCCGGCCCCCGCCCCCCCCCCCGCCCCCCCCCACTTCCGGTACGCGGTCCGATGTGGACGGACCGGGTCGCAGCGAGGAGGAAGCATGACCACCACCACCGCCGACGCCGGCCCGGCGGCACCGGCCCGGCCCGCCGACCCGGTGGCCACCGCGCTCGGCGAGCTCGCCGCGGGGCGGGCCGTCGTGGTGCTCGACGACACCGGGCAGGAGGACGCCGCGCACCTCGTGCTCGCCGCCGAACACGCCACGCCGCCGCTGGTCGCGTTCGCGGTCCGGCACACCTCCGGCCTGCTCCGCGCGGCGATCGACGCCGGGCGCGCTGACGCGCTGCGGCTGCCGCCGATGACCCGGGCCGGGGTGCGTCCCGGCGGCGCGGTTCCCTCGGTGGCGGTGGACGCGGTCCGCGGCGTGGGCACCGGGATCTCGGCGGCCGACCGGGCGCGCACCATCGCGGCGCTCGCCGATCCGCGCACCGGGCCGGACGACCTGGCGCGGCCCGGCCACGTGGTCCCGCTGCGGGTGGACGCCGGGGGCGTGCTCGGCCACCGGGGGCCCGCGGAGGCCGCCGCCGACCTGGCCGCGCTCGCCGGTCTGCACCGCGCGGTCGCGTTCGGCGAGCTCGTCGGCCTGGACGACCCGACCCGCTTGGCGGGGGCGGCCGAAGCCCGGCTGTTCGCGCTGGAGCACGAGCTGGCGGTGGTGTCCGTCGACGAGGTCGCCGAGCACCGGATGCGGCGGGACGGCCTGGTCGAGCGGGGCGCGGAAGCGCGGTTGCCGTTGCCCGCCGGGACGTTCCGCGCCGTCGGCTACCGCGCCCGCGACGGTCGGGAGCACTTGGCGCTGGTGCGCGGCACGCCGCGGGGCGCGTCGCCGGTGCACGTCCACCGGGAGTGCGCCCTCGGCGAGGTCGCGGCCGGGCTGCACTGCACCTGCCGCGCCGAGCTGGACGCGGCGCTGGCGGCCGTGGCCGGGCGGGACGACGGCGTGGTCGTGCTGCTGCGCGCGGGCGGGCGCGCCGGGTCCTGCGGTTCGCCCACCGGGGCGCGGGAGGCGCGGGAACTGGAACTCGTCGCCGAGGCGATCCTCACCGACCTGCGCGGCTAGGGCGCGGTCACCAGGTCCTCGGCCGGGGCGATGTTCAGCAGCCGCAACCGGCAGACCTGGCGCACGTAGCGGCTGGCGCGGCCGTCGCACGGCATCACCAGCGTCGGCCGGGCGAGCGTCCGCCCGTTGTAGCGGGTGGCCAGCAGCGCCGAGCACGCCCCGAACTCGGGGTCGACCTCGGCCAGCGACAGCACCACCTGGAACCCGTCCTCGGAGGTCGCGAGCACCACCACGTTGAGCAGCCCCATCTTGTGCCGGTCGTCCAGCCGGGGTGCCGCTTCGACGAGCACTTCGTGCAGCGGGACCCCGCGCACCAGGTGCACCTGATCGCAGCGCCGGGTGCGGTAGTGCACCTGGCGCTGCACGGTGGCCCGCGCGTCCAGCTCGGCGGTGTCGAGCACCAGGTCGCCGCCCACGTCCCCGGTGATCAGCAGCTGTCCCGGGGGCGGGGCCGCCCGCTGCTCCGGGATGCGCGGCCGAGCGTCCGCAGGCGGTTCCATGCGCTTCACGTTAGGACGAGCCCGGTCGCCCCCACATCGCCCGAACGGGCGAGCTGGAGATCCGCGGAAGCGGAGGGAACCCGCCTGAGATACCGCAGGTGCGGGCCCGAACACGCGGATCACCGGATTTCGCGGCAACCGTGCGAGCGGCCCGCCTGCCCGGCGCGCCGGGCGAGCGGGCACAGCAGCACCGCCGGGTCCCGCAGCACCGACCGCCGGCCGCGGCGGCCGTCGTCGTGCCGGGCGGCGACCGCGGCGGTCTCCGCGTCGGAGGTCGCGGTCCCGCCGCTGAGCATCCGCGGCGATGCCGGTGGCGCGCGTGGCCGGTGGCTCGTCGGCTCCGCAGCTGACAGGAGGACCGGCCGTGCGCGGACCGGCCCGGTTCTCGGAAACGGTCCGGTCGGGGCGCTCATCGGGGCATGATGGCTCGGCGAGAGAGCGATGCCCCCACGAGTTCGGAGCGAGCCATGCAGATCGTCGTCCTCGGCGCGACCGGGCGGACCGGCGGCGCCGCCGTCGAGCACGCCCTCGACCGCGGGTACGGGGTGACCGCGTACGCGCGGAACCCCGACGCGATCACCCCGCGCCCCGGGCTGGCGGTCGTCGGGGGAGCGGTCGACGACGTCCCGGCGATGACGGCGGCCTTCGCCGGGCACGACGCCGTCGTCTCCTGCCTCGGCGCCCGCGTCGGAGCGGGATACCTGTGGCACGGCACCGATTTCCAGCGGCGCAGCCTGCCGCGGATCCTCGACGCGATCGAAGCGGCCGCGGTGCCGCGGTTAGTGCTGCTGTCCTCGCTCGGCATCGGCGACACCGCCCGGAAGCAGTCGTTCGTGCCGCGGCTGTTCGCCCGCACCCTCGCGAAGCGGCTGTTCGACGACAAGCTCGCCGCCGAGCGGGACCTGCCGCGGTGCGCGGCGGACTGGACCGCGGTCTACCCGGTGACGTTGAAGTCCGGCCCGGCCGACGAGGACCGCGAGCTCGCCCCGCTGGACGAGGTGACCGCGGTCCCCGGCAGGCCGGTGCTGACCTTCGCCACCGTCGCGGCCGCCCTGATCGACCTGGTGCCGGAGCAGGACGGTCCGCGGCGGCTCGTCCTCACCGCGCGCGGGGCCTGGCGCTGACCTACTTCTCGGCGCGCTGGACTTGCGCGTCGCCTTCGCCGGTGCTCAGGACGGGTTCGATGGTGCCGCGGCGGCCGCTCGTCTCGGGCGCGGCGAACCAGGCGGCCAGCGCCAGCACCGCGGTCAGCCCGGTCACCGCGAACGCGGCCCGGTAGGAGATGAGGTCGGCGAGCACCCCGGTGACCAGCGGGCCGAGGATCGACCCGACGTCCGCGCTCATCTGGAACGCGGCCAGCACCGGCCCGCCCTTGCCCTTCGCGCCGACGAGGTCGGCGACGGCCGCGTTCTGCGCCGGGTTCAGCAGCCCCGCACCGACTCCGGCGACCAGCGACACCGCCAGGAACACCGGCACCGAACCGCTGAAGCCCAGCGCCGCGGTGCCGAGCCCCGACACGGCCAGCCCGACGAGCACCAGCGGTTTCCGGCCGTGCAGGTCGGAGAGCCGCCCGGACACCATGATCACGGCGGCGTTGCCGACGGCGAACACCGACAGCGCCACGCCACCCATCGCCTGCGTGGAGCGCAGCGCTTCGACGACGAACAGCGGGATCAGCGCGATCCGCACCCCGTACACCGCCCAGCCCATGCTGAAGTTCGACAGCATCGCCGCCCGGTAGGTGCGCGAGCGCAGCGCTTCCCGGACCGTCATCGCCGGGACGTCGTCCCTCACCGGCGCCGCCAGCGTCGACTTCCGCAGCAGCAGCCAGCCGATGAACGCGGCGAGGAACAGCGCCGCCCCGTAGGTCAGGAACGGCATCCGCAGCGAGAAGCCCACCATGACGCTGCCGATGATCGGCCCGGAGATGTTGCCCAGCAGGAAGCTCGTCGCCCACAACCCGGACGCGCGCCCGCGCTGCTGCGGCGGCGCGAGCCGCACCAGCAGCGCCACCACCGACACGGTGAACATGGTGGAGCCGATGCCGCCGAGCGCGCGGAACACCAGCAGCTGCCAGTACGAGGTGGCGAACGCGCAGGCCGCGCTGCTGACGCCGACGATGCTGATGCCCCACACGTAGATCGGCCGCTCGCCGAACCAGGCGACGAGCCGCCCGCTGGCAGGGGCGAAGGCCAGGCGCATGAACGCGAACGCGCTGACGATGAACGACGCCGCCGTCACGCCCACGTCGAAGGAGGTCGCGAAGGCCGGCAGCGCGGGCGAGACGATGCCCATGCCGATCGCGACGATGAAGCTGCCGCCGACCAGGATCCAGATCTCGCGGGGCAACCGGGTTCCACTGCCGGGACCGCCCGACGCCTGGCTCGACGACTCACCTGACACCACTGCCTCGCTTCCGCTGGATGATCCGGGCTTCCCGGCCAAGAGGGCTCAACCGCGCCCGGGGCCAGCGCATTCCCAGCAGGTGGTGGGCCCTTGACAACTCGCGCCGGACGCGTCGACGCCCGGTTGTGGATCCACGAGGGTGATCTGGCGTGGCGGCCCGGAGGCCGACCGGGTGATCCGCGGGTCGGAGCCGGTGGAGATCGGGCCCGGGCGTGATCGCGCACCCGTTCCCCAGCCCGGGGACGGCGCTGTTCCTCGCCGAGCTGCCGGGGCACGGCCCGCACCACCGGCTCCCGGCGGTGGAGATGCGCGAGCGGATGCGGGCGTTGGCGCGGCGGGCGGCGCGCTTCGACGAACCGGAGCGCGAGGACTACGGCGCGGTCCGCTACGAGCGGGGGGCGGCCCGCCCCGCCGGCCGGGACGGGCCGTCACGGGCGGATCCGCGGGTCCTCGGTGGGGTCGGTGTAGGGCTGCGGACAACCCTCGGTGATGGCCAGCGGGCGGAGTTCGAAGTGCCACGGCTCGTTGGCGTAGATCTGGCAGAGCCCGTGGTCGTCACCGTGTCGGACCAGCCAGTCCGAGGCGTCGTACGGACCGATGTCCACGGCCTGGCCGGACACGTGCGCGGAGGTCTCGGCGGTGGCGACCCAGCGCGCGGCCTCGGCGCGGGAACCGTAGGTGGTGACGGCGTCCTGCAACATCCGTTCCTGGAGGCCCGGTGATCGCCAGCCGCTGTTGACGCGGAACCGCAGTCCCTCGTCCTCGGCCTCGGTCGCGGCGGCCCGCAGCGCCTTCAGCAGGTCCTCGTCGAGCTTCGCGACGGCGGGTTCGGCGTCGTCGAACACCGACACCTCCCGGTCGTCGGGGATCGCGCCGTCCTCGGCGGTGGGTTCGCCGCGCAGCGCGGGAGAAGCGGCGATCGTCACGGCGACGCCGAGGGCGCCGAGCAGCGCGACGGCGGAGGCGGTGGTGATCCGGTTCCGGAGGTGCGGTGTCGTGGTCATGCCACCAGCGAAGACCCCGCGCCGTTGCCACCGCGTATTCGTTTTCGCATACGCTGGCGATACGTCCGCCGAACTAGCATTCCCCCATGCGAGTGCTGATCGTCGAGGACGAGCGCTACCTGGCCGAGGCGATCCGGGACGGCCTGCGGCTGGAGGCGATCGCCGCCGACGTGGCCGGGGACGGCGACACCGCGCTGGAGCTGCTGCAGGTCAACTCCTACGATCTCGCGGTCCTCGACCGGGACGTCCCCGGCCCGTCCGGGGACGACGTGGCGCGGTGGATCGTCGGCTCGGGCAGCGGGCTCCCCATCCTGATGCTCACCGCCGCGGATCGGTTGCACGACAAGGAGACCGGCTTCGAACTCGGCGCCGACGACTACCTGACGAAACCGTTCGCGCTGCGGGAGCTGGTGCTGCGGCTGCGCGCGCTGGACCGCAGGCGGGAGCGGTCCCGGCCGCCGGTGCGGGAGATCACGGGGCTGCGGCTGGACCCGTTCCGGCGCGAGGTGTTCCGCGACGGCAGGCACGTCGCGCTCACCCGCAAGCAGTTCGCGGTGCTGGAGGTCCTCGTCGGCGCGGAGGGCGGCGTGGTCAGCGCGGAGGAGCTGCTGGCGCGGGCCTGGGACGAGAACGCCGACCCGTTCACCAACGCGGTCCGCATCACGGTGTCCGCGCTGCGCAAACGGCTCGGCGAACCGTGGCTGATCACGACCGTCCCCGGCGTCGGCTACCGGATCGAGGCCGCGGTGGACGACCGTGGCTAGGCGCCCCGGGATGAGCGCCCGGTTCAAGCTGGCCGTGAGCTACGCCGGGTTCCTCGTCGTCGCGAGCGCCCTGCTGCTCGCCGTGGTGTGGGTGTTCCTGCTGCGCTACGTCCCGGAGCAGGTGAACACGCCGGGCGGTTTCGTGCCGGGACGCCGGGACCTGGTGCGCGCGTTCGCCCCGAAGGCGGCGCTGGTGCTGCTGGCGGTGCTGGTGTTCGGCCTGGTCGGCGGCTGGTTCCTCGCCGGGCGGATGTTGTCGCCGCTGCGCCGGATCGGCGCGGCCGCGCGGCTGGCGGCGGACGGTTCGCTCTCGCACCGGATCCGGTTGCCGGGGCGGCGGGACGAGTTCCGAGACCTCGCCGACGTCTTCGACGCCATGCTCGCGCAGCTGGAGGCGCACACCGCGGAGCAGCGGCGGTTCGCCGCGAACGCCTCGCACGAGCTGCGCACCCCGCTGGCGATCTCGCGGACGCTGCTCGACGTGGCCAGCCACGACCCGGATCCGGACGTGGACGCGCTCGTCACCCGGCTGCGGCAGGTCAACACCAGGGCGGTGGAGCTGACGGAGGCCCTGCTGCTGCTCGCCCGCGCCGACCGGGGTTCCTTCAGCAGCGAACCGGTCGACCTGTCGCTGCTGGTGGACGAGGCGGTCGAGACGTCGCTGCCGCTGGCCGAGCGGCGCGGTGTCGAGCTCGACGCGGGCGGGGACGCGGCGTGGGCGTCCGGTTCGGCGGCGCTGCTGCTGCCGATGGTGACGAACCTCGTGCAGAACGCGATCGTGCACAACCTGCCCGGCGGGGGTGCGGTGCGGGTGCGCACCGAGGCGCGGCCGGACGTCGCGGTGCTGCTGGTCGAGAACACCGGCGCGGTCCTCCCGCCGGAGGTGGTGGGGACGTTGACCGAGCCGTTCCAGCGCGGTGCGGAGCGGGTGCGCGACGACGAGCACGCGGGCGTCGGGCTCGGCTTGGCGATCGTGCGCAGCGTCGTGCGCGCCCACGACGGGATCCTCGACGTGGCGCCCCGGCCCGGTGGTGGTCTCCGCATCACCGCCGAACTGCCCGCGGCGCGCCCGAGCTGACCCGCCCGGTCTCCGGCCGCGGACCGGGCCGGAAGCGGAGTCCGGCGGTCAGCCGCGCAGGTCGAGGAGGTCGAACACGCGCATCCGGCCGGGTGCGGTGGCCGCGCAGGTCAACGGTCTCCCGGTGGCGACCCACCGCTCGCGCAGCCGCACCGCGACGTCCGGATCGGCGAGTTCCACCCGCCAGCCGGCGTCCCCGTCGGGTTCGACGGCGACGGGCCGCAGCTCGTCCACGCCGGTCGCCCCGGTGGCGGCCCGCGCGTGGTGCTGCGCGGCCTGCGCGGCCGGGGGCAGCGAGGTGCGGCCGCGCACCCAGCGGGCGTCGAGGTTCCCGGCGGCGTAGTCGCGCGCGGCCCCGACCGCGTCCACCGCCGGGATGCCGCCGAGCGCGTAGCCGTGCGGCAGCAGCACCAGCGCTGGCGCGAACCGGCAGCCGCCGAGGTGGCTGCACTCCCACGTGCCGCCGGGCGCCGCCGCGGCGAGGGCCGCGGCCACCGGCCGGCCGCGCACCGCGCAGCAGGTGTCGTGCCTGCCGTGCGCGCACACCAGGTTCAGCGGCCCCGCGACGGGTTCGCCGGGTGCGTCCACCGCGTCGACCAGTTCGGCGGCCGAGGCGACCGCGCCGCCCCGGACGGATTCGCGTCCCGGCCGGGAGTCCACCCGGAACCAGCGGCGGACCGCTCCGCTCGCGTTGCGCCCGGGCCGGCGCACCAGCAGCACGCGCGCGCCCGCGTCGGCGGCCCACCCGGTGATCGCGGTGACGACGGCCGGGTCGAGCCCGGACCCGGTGAGCGCGTCCCGCCCCCACGGCCCGGGGTGTTCGAGGAGGAACCACCGCTGCGCGGGCGGCGCCGATCCCTCCAGCGGGTCGCCCGCGGCCTCGGCGACGAAGGAGCAGCGCGGCCAGTGGTGCCCGGTCACGGGAGGGCCGCGGGGACGAGCACGCCCTCCCGCAGCAGCCTGCGGACCAGCACCACCTGATCGGCCTCGTCCAGCCCGGGCAGCTCGCCCACCCGGAACGTGCCGCCGGTGAGCAGTTCGCGCACGGCGTCCGCGGTGTCCGCGGGCAGCGCGAGCCGCCGGTCCGGCAGCTCCAGCACCACCTCGTCCGCGCCGTCGACGACCCGGTGGCGCAGCCCGGCGCGCCGCCGCACGACGTCCCCGGCCGCCAGCCCGCCGGCGAACTCGGCGGTGGCGACCGGCCGCACCGGTTCGGGACGTCCGCCGGACCAGACCCGGCCGCGGACGCGGCGCGCGACGTCGTCGGCGGGCACGTCCCGCAACGCGCGGGTGAGCGCCGTGCGCACCGCGTCGAGGTGCGGGGCGAGCTCCGCGGGGTCGGCGACGTCGATGCCCAGCGGCAGCGAGGCCCGCAGCTCCGGGTCCCGCGCGCAGAGCGCGGTCAGCGCCTCCACCAGCGCGAACCTGGTCAGCACGTGCACGCCCACCGTCAGGTGCGCCGACACGTCGCCGAGCGCGGTCGCGGCGTGCAGCCAGCCGCGCGGCAGGTACATCGCGTCGCCCGGCTCCAGCACCGCGTCGATCTCCGGAGCCTCGTCGCGCGCGCGTGCGGCGACGGCCGAGGCGTGGGCGTTCCACGGCTGGTCGCGCAGCGGGTCCGGGTGCACGGGCGCGTGCACCGTCCAGTGCTTGCGCCCGGCGAGCTGCAGCACGAACACGTCGTGCACGTCGTAGTGGGCGGCGAACCCGCGGGAGGACGGCGGCGTCACGTACGCGTTGGCCTGCACCGGGTGGCCGAGTTCCGCGGCGAGGTCGGTGGTGAGGTCGATGACGCCGGACCAGGTCCGGTGCAGCGCCTGCAGCACCACGGTGGTCCCCTCGGCGAACAGCGCGGCGACCTGGTCGTCGCGCACCTGGTCGCCGATCTCGGCGCCCACCCCGCCTGGCCCGGTGAACGATCCGGAGTCGACGACCTCGCCCTGCTTGGCGAGGCGCAGGAACGGGGTGCGCAGCCCGCGGCGGGAGAGCAGTTCGTCGACACCGTCGAGGTCGAGCACGTCCCGGAACGAGTCCGGGTCGGCGCCGCGCCGCAGCAGCGGTTCGCGGCCCCAGTGCCGCCGGGCGAACGCGTCCACGTCGGGCCCCACGACGCGGGAGAGCGCCGCCGCGGGTGCGGCGGCGCCCTCCACGGGGCTGCTCAGTTCAGCGGGCACCGCTGTCGGCTCCGCCGTCCGCCCCACCGTCGTGCTGGCCGGGCGTGCCGCGGCCGGTCCCCGAGTCGGCGGGCCCTTCGGCCGAGCCGTCGGCGCCCCCGTCGTGCTGGCCCGGTGTGCCGCGCCCGGCGCCGGAGTCGGCCGGGCCCTCGGCGCCTCCGTCGGCTCCGCCGTCCGCGCCGCCGTCGTGCTGGCCGGGCGTGCCGCGTCCGGCGCCGGAGTCGGCCGGGCCCTCCGGTCCGCCGCTGCCCGAACTTCTGATGTCATCGTCGTCGAGAGCCACCTGAGCCTCCTCGGTCGTGCGCGGTCACCGCCAGTGCTCCTCCCGATTACCCGGCGCCGCGCGAAATATGCCGTGGATCAGGGGACGCGGTGGCCGCGGAAGGTCACCGGCTTGCGGGTCCGGAAACCGAGCCGCTCGTAGAGCCCGAGAGCCGCGGTGTTGGTGTCGGTGACGTGCAGGAAGGCCCGTTCGCCACGCGCCGCGATGCGCCCGGCCAGCGTGCGGACCAGCCGGGCCGCGTGCCCGCGCCCGCGCGCTTCGGGCGCGGTGCACACGGCGCTGATCTCCGTCCAGCCCGGCGGCCGGAGCCGTTCGCCCGCCATCGCCACCAGCGCGCCGCCCTCGCGGATGCCCAGGTAGGTGCCGAGTTCCCGGGTGCGCGGCCAGAACGGTCCCGGCTCGGTCCGGGCGACCAGGTCGAGCATCGCGGGCACGTCCGCGACGCCCAGTTCGACCACGTCGGTGCCAGGACCGACGGGGGCGGGCTCGGCGGGGCCGATCAGCTGCCGGGCTTCGAGCGCGAACACCGGTTCCCAGCCGGGCGGCGGCACCGCTTCGGAGCTGAACATGTCGGCGAGCGCCCCGGAACCGAGCAGCCGCGCCAGGTCGTCCCACGCCGCCGGTCCCGGTTCGGCGACCGCCGCGAACGTCGTCACCCCGGGCAGGTACGTCGCCGCCGTCCCGCACCACCGAGCGAGGTGCGCGTGCCGCCCCCGCAACGACGCCAGCACCGGCTCATCCAGCACGTCCACCGCTCGCCCTTTCCTTCCTGTCAGCGGCGAAGCCGCTGAGCAAACGACCACCTGAGCAACAGGACCACCCGCGGGTTCTCAGCTGCTTCCACGCGAGGACAGCGTTTTCTCCTGTGGCGGAGCCACCGGTGAAAACGATCCCGCAGCGAGGAAGCAGCTGAGGTTCCGCCACCCCAGGTACTCAGCAAACCGAGTCGAACATTCAGTCCCCATGCCAGTAGCCGAACACCGCGCTGAGGTGGCTCGCCATCGCGGCGCGCGCCGCGTCGGGGTCGTGCGCGGTGATGGCGTCGACGATGGCCTGGTGCGAGTCGCAGGCCTCCTGGTGGGCGGCGCGCAGGGTGAGGTTGTGCTCGCGCACCCGGATCAGCCCGCCGCGCAGCGAGGACAGCAGCAGGCTGAAGATCTCGTTGCCCGCCATGACGCTGACCAGCCGGTGGAACTCGAAGTCGGCGGCGACGGCGCGGGCCACGTCCTCGCCGCTGGCGCGCAGCTCGTCGTTGGCGGCGCTGAGCAGGCGGGCGGTCTCGGCGTCGCCGCGTTCGGCGGCGGCGCCCGCGGCGTGCACCTCGATCACCTCGCGGACCTCGTGGATCGAGCGGTAGTCGAGGTCGTTGTCCCGCAGGTACAGGAAGAGCGCTTCCTGCGCGCGTTCCGGTGCGACCGCGGTGATGCGCAGTCCGCTGCCGCCGCGGGAGGCGATCAGGCCGCGCCCGGTCAGGTTGCTCATGGCTTCGCGCAGCGCCGTCCGGGAGACGCCGTACTCGGTGGCGAGGTCGCGTTCGGCGGGCAGCCGGTCGCCGGGCCGCAGCCTGCCGTCCAGGATGCGCCGCAGCAGCCCCGCCACCACCTCGTCCGAGCGGCGGATCTCGCCGGGTGCGGTGTCCTCGGCCACTGGTCGTGCTCCTTCCCGCGGAGGTCGCGTGCTCGCCGATCCTAGAGATCGGCCGGGGTGTGGACATCGGGCGCACCGGTTTGCTAGAAAACCTGTCATACCAATTGGTCGACCAAGGAGGTTCCGGTGCCCGCCACCGCCCACGAGGCCACCCGTGGCTGAGCCGCTCGTCCCCGCGGGCCCGATCGACCACGTCGCGCTCATCACCGGCGACGCCGACCGCACCGCCCGCTGGTACGCGGAGCACCTGGGCCTGCACGTCGTCCGGGACGAGTTCGTCGACGCGGTCGGGGTCCGGCTGGTCTGGCTCTACCCGCGCGGCTGCTCGCCCGGGGGGACCGCCGCCGGGCTCCAGCTGCTCGAACCGCACCGCCCCGGGCCGCCGCTGACCCACCTGCGGGAGCGCGGCGAAGGGCTGCACCACTTCTGCTTCGCCGTCGACGACCTCGACGCGGTGCTGCGCTCGGCCGGGCAGCCACCGGAGGACGCCTTCACCGGTGGATTCGGGCTGCCGTGCGCGTTCCTCGCCGAATCCGCGGGCGGCGAACTCGTCGAACTCGTCCAACGCCCGGCCCCGCCGGCCTGATCCCGCACGACCTTTCGCAACGACGCAAAAGGAATGGACAGCAGCATGCAACCGGACCACGCGCGTTCTCGCGCAGGTGCGCCGTGATCGGCGCGCAAGCCGCCGCCACGGCACCGCTCACCGGGCACGACATCCGCCTCATGGCGGTCCTGCTCGGCGGGATCGTCTTCGTCGCCGTCGCCGTCAGCGCGCTCAAGCTGCACCCGGTGCTGGCGCTGCTCAGCGGCGGCGTGCTGGTGGGGCTGGCCGCCGGGCTCGGCGTCACCGGCACCGTCGAAGGGCTCACCACCGGCATCGGCAAGACGCTCGGCGAGACCGGGGTGCTGATCGCGCTGGGCGCCATGTTCGGCGCGGTGCTGTCCGAATCCGGGGCGGCCTCGCGGATCGTGCAGACCCTGACCGGCGGGGTGGGCGTGCGGGGACTGCCCTGGGTGGTGCTCGCCGCGTCCGTCCTCATCGGACTCCCGATGTTCTTCGAAGTCGGGTTCGTGACGCTGATCCCGGTGGTGCTGCTGCTCGCGCGGCGCACCGGCATCGAGCTCACGCTGCTCGCCTTCCCGCTGCTGGCCGGGCTGGACGCGGCGCAGTGCCTGCTGCCGCCGCACCCCGGCCCGGTCGGCGCGGCCGGAGCGCTCGGGTCCAGCATCGGGCTGGTCCTGGTGCTCGGGCTGGTCGTCGCCGCCCCCGCCGTGCTGCTCACCGGCCCGTGGCTCGGTCGGCTGATGCGGCGCTGGGTGCGGGCGCGTCCGCCCGCCGGGCTGGAGCGGTTGTTCGCCGCCGACGGGAGCGACGTGCCGCGTCCGCCGGGACGCGCCCGCAGCTTCGCGGTGATCCTGCTGCCGGTGCTGCTCATGCTCGGCAAGGCCGCCACCGACCTGTTCTGGGCCGACGGCACCGGGCCGGTGCACGCGGTGGTCGAACTCGCCGGAGAACCGGCCATCGCCCTGCTGATCTCGGTGCTGGTCGCCGTCGTCGTGCTGGGCGGGCTGTCCGGCACGCCCCGCGAAGTGCGCGAGCGCTGGGTCGGCTCGTCGCTGGCGCCGATCGCCGGGATCACCTTCATCGTCGGTGCGGCCGGCGGGTTCAGCCGCGTCATCGTCGAGTCCGGCACCGCCGACGCGGTGCTCGACCTGGCCTCCGGGGCCGGGGTGCCGACGCTGCTGCTGACCTTCGGCATCGCCGCGATCCTGGTCGCCGCGCTCGGCTCCGCCACGGTGGCGGGCGTGACCGCGGCGCCGCTGGTGGCCCCCAGCGTCGGCGCGCTCGACCCGGTCCACCTGGCGCTGCTGGTGCTGGCCGCGGGCGCGGGATCCTCGTTCCTGCTGCACGTCAACAGCGCCGGTTTCTGGCTCAGCAAGGAGTACTTCGGCCTGACCGTCGGCGAGAACCTGCGGGTGTGGACGCTGAGCCACACCGTGCTGTCGTTGACCTCGATGGCCGGGGTGAGCCTGCTGTGGGTCCTGCTGTGAGCCACCGAATTCGCTGCTACCGAAGGGGAATCGCATGACCACCTACCGGATCGCCGTGCTCGGCGGGGACGGGATCGGGCCCGAGACCACCGCCGAAGCGCTCAAGGTCGCCGCGACCGCCGCCGAACTGGGCGGGTTCGGCCTCGACTTCGAGGAGCTCGACGCGAGCGCCGGGCGCTGGCAGCGCACCGGCATCGCCATGCCCGACGAGCAGTACGCGGCCTGCGCCGCCGCGGACGCCATCTACATGGGCGCGATCGGCCTGCCCGAGGCGCGCCATCCGGACGGCCGCGAGGTCAACGGCGACGTCATCTTCCGGCTGCGCTTCGGCCTCGACCTCTACGCCGGGATCCGCCCGGTGCACTCGATCCCGGCGCTGCCGCAGCCGTTGACCCGCGGTGACGGCATCGACTACGTGGTGGTGCGGGAGAACGTCGAAGGCCTCTACGCCTCCCGCGAAGGCGGGACGAACGTGCGCGGCGAGGTCGCCACCGACACCATCGTGATCACTCGGCGGGGCACCGAGAAGGTGGTGCGGCAGGCGTTCGAGCTCGCCCGCTCCCGGCACGCGGCGAACCCGGCGCGCCCGGCGAAGGTGACCTGCGTGGACAAGGCGAACGTGCTGTCCAGCTACGCGTTCTTCCGCGAGGTCTTCGACTCGGTCGCCGACGAGTACCCGGACGTGCAGCGCGATCACGCCTACGTGGACGCGATGACGGCCTACCAGGTGCAGCGCCCGCAGTCGCTGGACGTGCTGGTCGCCGAGAACATGTTCGGCGACATCATCTCCGACCTCGCCGCCGCCACCGTCGGCGGTCTCGGGCTCTCGGGCAGCGGCGACGTGGGCGACGAGCACGGCCTGTTCCAGTCCTCGCACGGTTCGGCGCCGGACATCGCCGGGCAGGGCATCGCGAACCCGGTCGCCGCGGTGCTCTCGGCGGGACTCATGCTGGACTGGCTGGGGCGGCGCCGCGGCGACGAGGGCGCGGTGCGCGCGGGCGCGCTGGTCGAACGCGCCGTGGACGCGGCGCTGCGGGACCCGGCGGGCCGCACCCCCGACCTCGGCGGCTCGGCCTCCACCGTGCAGGCCGGGGACGCGATCGTGCGCGCGCTGAAGGAGCTGGAGTCCTGAGATGACGATCTCCCAGCAGCGGTTGCTCGCCGACGCCCCCGAACCGCGGGACGTCCCGGCCGCCGAGCTGACCGCGGCGGTCGCGGCCGGACGCCGGGTGGTGGTGCTCGACGACGATCCCACCGGCACGCAGAGCATCCGGGACCTGCCGGTGCTCACCGTCTGGACCCGCGAGGACCTGGAGTGGGCCTTCGCGCAGGAGACCCCGGGCTTCTTCGTGCTCACCAACACGCGCAGCCTCGCGCCGCAGGACGCGGCCCGGACCAACCGGGAGGTCGCGCGGGCCGCGCTCGACGTCGCCCGCGACCTCGGCGTCGACTGCGCCTTCGCCAGCCGCGGGGATTCGACGCTGCGCGGGCACTTCCCGCTGGAGACCGACGTCCTCGGTGCGGAGAGCGCGGCCGCCGGGCAGGACGTGGACGGCGTGCTGCTGGTCCCCGCCCTGATCGAACCCGGGCGGATCACCGTCGACTCGGTGCACTGGATGCGGACCGTGGACGGGATGGTGCCGGTCGGTGAGACGGAGTTCGCCCGCGACCGCACCTTCGGCTACCGCAGCTCCGACCTGCGGGACTGGGTGGCGGAGAAGACCGGTGGCCGGGTCCCGCGGGACGCGGTGACCGCGGTGCCGCTGGCCGAGCTGCGCTCCGGCGGGCCGGCGGCGGTCGCCCGCATCCTCGGCGGAATCACCGGCGGGCTGCCGGTCGTCGCCGACGCCGCCACCGACGAGGACCTGCGGGTGCTCGTCGCCGGGTTGCTGCGCGCCGAGGCGGACGGCGGGCGGTTCGTCTACCGCACCGGCCCGTCGTTCGTGCGGGCGCGCACCGGCCAGCGCGCGCACCCGCCCGCGGACCCGGCGGACCTGCGCGCGGCCGAACCGGGCCCGGACGATGCGCGGGACCGGTCGAGCCGCGGGCTGGTGGTCGTCGGCTCGCACGTCGGGCTCACCACCCGCCAGCTCGCCGCGCTGCACGCCGACGGCCGCAGCGCCGAGGCCGAGCTCGACGTGGCCCGGGTGCTCGATCCGGCGGCCTGCGCCGAGCACATCGCGCAGCTGACCGCCCGCGTCGTCGCGCTGCTGCGCGCCGGGGCGGCCGAGGACGTCGTGCTGCGCACCAGCCGCGAGCTGGTCGGCGGCCGCGACGCCGAGCACAGCCTGGAGATCGCCCGCACCGTCAGCGCCGCCCTGGTCGCCGTGGTGCGGTCGGTGCTCGCCGAGGTCCGGCCCGCGTTCGTGCTGGCGAAGGGCGGCATCACCTCCTCGGACGTCGCGACCGGCGGCCTCGGCATCCGCCGGGCGTGGTCGCGCGGCACGCTGCTGCCCGGCACCGCCTCGATCTGGGAACCGGTGTCCGGTCCGGCGACCGGCGTGCCCTACGGCGTGTTCGCGGGGAACGTGGGCGACGAGCACGGCCTGCGCGATGCGGTGCGCAGGCTCCGGGAGGCCGCGTGCTGAGCCGGGGGACGGCCACCCTGCGCGCCGCCGCCGATGGCGGGTGGGCGCTCGGCGCGTTCGCCACCTACAACCTGGAGCAGGTGCAGGCCGTGGTGCGGGCGGGGGAGCGGACCGGGGCACCGGTGCTGCTGCTCGCGGGATCGAGCCACTTCCGGCACGCGGGCCGGCTGCTGGCGACCGTCGCGCTGGCGGCCGCCGCGGACGCCGACGCGGAGGTCGGCGTGCACCTGGATCACTGCCGGGACTTCGCCGAGCTGCGCTGGTGCGCCGAACTCGGCTACACCTCGCTGATGTACGACGGTGCGCACGACCCGTACGAGGACAACGTGGCGGCGACCGCCGAAGCCGTCCGCATCGCCCACGACCACGGTGCCTGGCTGGAGGGCGAGCTGGGCGCGCTCGCCGGGGACGAGGACGTCTCCACCGGCGCCCGGTCCGCGGCGATGACCTCACCCGAGCAGGCCGCGGACTTCGTCGGCCGCACCGGGGTGGACGCGCTGGCCGTCGCCGTCGGCAACGTGCACGGGTTCTCCCCGGACGCGCGGCTGGACCTGGACCGGCTGCGCGCCGTCCGGGCCGCGGTGCCGGTGCCGCTGGTGCTGCACGGGGCGAGCGGGCTGCCCGCCGAGCAGATCCGGAGCGCGGTCGGCTCCGGCGTCGCGAAGATCAACGTGAACGCGGAGCTGCGCCGCGCCCACCTGGAGGCCGTCGCCGAGGCACTGCCCGCGGCGCTGCCCGGATCGGACGCGGTCGCCGTGTGGCGGGCCGGTCGCGACGCGGTGGAGGAACGGGTGGTGGCCGCGATCCGCTCGTTCGGCCCGCGGTGACCGGAACTCGCCGTGCGAGCGGGTGATCGGCCGCCGCGGCGATGGGGTGCCGGCGGCTCCGCGAGGTGGGTGGAGTCAGCGGCGGGGGATTCCCGGGACGGCGAGCCGGTCGTCGTCGACGAGGGTGCCCGCCTGCTTGACGTGCCGGACGAACGGCGACACCTCCACGTCGTGCACGCCCGGCAGCGCGCCGATCCGGTCGGTGGTGAACTCGAAGAGGTCGTCGAAGTTCCGGCAGTGCGCCACGGCGTGCAGGTTGTGCGGCCCGGATACGGCCGCGGCGAACCCGACCTCCGGTTCCCGCGCCAGCGCGCGCCCCACGTCCTTCACCGCCGACGGGTGCACCCGCAGCCACAGGTTCGCCCGCGCGTGCAGGCCCAGCGCGGCCGCGGCGATCTCCACGTCGACGTGCACGACGCGCCGCTCCAGCAGCGCGTGCAGGCGGCGCGCGGCGCGGCCCGGGGTGAGGTCCGCGGCCGCCGCCAGGTCCACGAATCCCGCGCGGCCGTCGGCCGCCAGCGCGGCCAGCAGCCGTTCGTCCGAAGTGGACAACTCGACCGGATCTCCTGCGGTGACGGGGTTTTCCGCGAACGGGTTCCCCGCGGAACCGAGCTCCGCTTCCTCCTGCTCGGTCAGCGCGCCGCGCAGCGCCGCCCAGTGGTGCCCGCGGCCACCGACGAACTGCCGCAGCAGCGCCGCCGCGCGGATGTCGAGCACCGCCGCAGTGCGCGGCAGCCGGCGGCCCAGCAGCTCCTCGCGCTGCTCCCGGGTCCGCGACCGCACCGCGCAGGTCACCTCGGACCCGGCGGCGCCCAGCGCCACCCAGCTCACGTCGTCCCGCTCCGCGAGCGCCTCGGCGATCGCCGCCGCGCTGCCCGGACGGCAGCGCAACCGCACCAGCCACCGGCTCTGCCCCAGCGCGCCCGGATCGACGATGCCCGCGACGCGCAGCACGCCCCCGGTGCGCAGGCGGTGGTAGCGGCGGCGCACCGCTCCCTCGGAGGCGCCGAGCGCCGCCGCGATCGACGCGAACGACGCCCGCGGGTCGATCTGCAGCGCGCGCAGCAGACGCACATCATCGGTGCTCACATCGGCGGATTCGCTCACCAGGGACGGCTCCATTCGCGGAATCCTACGAATCCGGCCGCGGTACGTGCCCGGTCGACACGCCGGGGAGCAGGCTCGGGGCATGACTCCAGAAACGAACGGACCGACCGCGCTCATCGCAGGCGCCTCCCGCGGCCTCGGGCACGCGATGGCCGCCGAACTGCACGAACGGGGGTGGCACGTCATCGGCACCGTCCGGGACAGCACCGCCCGCACCCCGCTGCACGAGCTCGCCGAGCACTCCGGCGGGCGGGTGCGGGTGGAACGGCTCGACGTCACCGAACCCGAGCGGCTGCCCGCGCTGCGCGAGCGGCTCGCCGGGACGCGGCTCGACGTGCTGTTCGTCAACGCGGGCACCACGAACGACGTGCGCACCCCGATCGGCGAGGTCGGCACCACCACCTTCGTCGACGTGATGGTGACCAACGCGCTCGGCCCGGTGCGGGTGCTCGACGCGCTCGCCGACCTCGTGATCCCGGAAGGGCTCCTCGGGGCGATGTCCTCCGGGCAGGGCAGCATCGCGAACGCCGGCACCGGATCCCGCGAGCTGTACCGGGGGAGCAAGGCCGCCCTGAACATGTTCGTGCGCTGCCTCGCCGCCAGGGACTCGGCCGCGCGGCGGTCGTTCCTGCTGCTGGCACCCGGCTGGATCCGCACCGCGCTCGGCGGCCCGGACGCCCGCTACGCGGTGGAGGAGAGCGCGCCGCTGCTGGTGGACGTGCTGCTGTCCAGGCTCGGCGAACCGGGCATCGCCTACCTGGACCGGTTCGGCGAAGCGGTGCCGTGGTGATCGGCGAGCAGACCGTGATCGCGGTCGAGGAGCACTGGGACCTGCCCGCCGCGACGGCCGCGCTGCGCGCGCGGCCCGCCGGCCTGCGCGACGACGCGCTGGTCCTGAGCGAGCACGGCGACCTCGCGGCGCGCCTGGACGATCTCGGGGACGCGCGGATCGCCGACATGGACGCGCAGGGCGTCGACGTGCAGGTGCTGTCCCCGGCGAACCCGCCCGGCACCGGCGCGCTGCCCGCGGCCGAAGCCGTCCCGCTGTGCCGCGACGCGAACGACGCCGCCGCCGAGGCCGTGCGCAGGCACCCGACCCGGTTCCGCGCCTTCGCGACGCTGCCGGTGGTCGCTCCCGCGGTGGCGGCCGACGAACTGCGCCGCGCCGCGCGGCTCGGCCTGGTCGGTGCGGTGGTGCACGGCCGCGCCGCCGACGTGCCGCTCGACGACCCGCGCCACGACGAGCTGTTCGCCACCGCGGAGGCGCTCGGGCTGCCGCTGTTCCTGCATCCCGGCCCGCCCGCGCGCGACGTGCGCGAGGCCGCGTGCTCGGGGTTGGGGGACGCCGTCGGACTGGGGCTGGCGACCTACGGCTGGGGCTGGCACGTCGACGCGGGGACCGCGGCGCTGCGGCTGGTGCTGCGCGGCACCTTCGACCGGTTCCCCGGGCTGCGGCTCGTGCTCGGGCACTGGGGCGAGCTGCTGCCGTTCTGGCTGAGCCGGGCCGATTCCCTGTCCGCGGCGGCGGGACTGCCGCGTACCGTCTCCGAGTACGTCCGCTCGCACGTGCACCTCACCTGCTCGGGGATGCTCGAACCGGCGCTGCTGCGGCACGTGCTGGCGGTGACCGCGGCGGACAGGTTGCTGTTCTCCACCGACCACCCGTTCCAACGGCCCACCGCCGGCGAGATCGCGCGCTTCCTCGGCGAGTTCGCCGACGAGGCGGACCGGCGCCGGTTCTGCTCCGGCAACGCGGCCGAGCTCCTCGGCATCGGGGGACCGGCGGCGGCCTAGCGGAACGCCTCGAAGGTGAGGGCGGTGACGACGCCGTAGGCGAGGTGCGGGACCAGGTCCATCGCCCAGCTCTGCGCGGTCCACCCGCGCGGGTCCGTCACCCCGAGCGCCGTCATCGGCGCCGTACCTGCCGCATTGGCCGCGAGACCCGCGGCGACCGCCATCAGCGGCAGCGGGGCGCGCGGCAGTCCGGTCCGGACGCAGCCGTAGGCGGCGCCCACCCCCAGACCGGCGCCGATGCCCAGCAGCGCACCGAGCCCGGAGCGGCGGTTGTGCACCGCCGACTCACCACCGGGCAGCGCGCCCAAGCGGTGCTCGGCCTCCTGCACGGTCCGCTCCGGGCTGGTGCTGCCCGGCCGGGCGCGCACCGCCATGTCCAGGTAGGTGGCCGTGTTCAGGGCGGTCGTCCCGGCCGCTCCGGCCAGGACGCCGCGGAACAGGTGGTGGTGCACTGGAACCTCCTCGGAGATCGGGCTCGTCGCGCCGCGGGTCAGCGGTGCGGCGTTTTCACGGGCAGCGGGTGCACGGCGGGACCTTCGAGGACCGCGCCGTCCACGTCGAACCGCGAACCGTGGCACGGGCAGTCCCAGCTCCGCTCGTCGTCGTTGAACCGCAGCAGGCAGCCCAGGTGCGTGCACCGCAGCGACACGGCGTGCGCCGCGCCGTCCTCGTCGCGGTACACCCCGGTCAGGTCGGTGCCCTCCCGGACGACCCGGGCGGTGCCGGGCGCGACCTCGTCGGCCGAGCCGACCTGGCCCGCGGTGAGCCGGTCGCCTACGAAGTCCGCGCCGACCTTCAGGTTCATCTTCGCCAACCGCCCCGCCGCACGGGGCGAGACCCGTTGCGGTGCGAAGAACTCCGCCTCCGGCCGGGTGTGGTCCCGCACGATGCGGTCGGTCAGCATCGCGGCGGCCGCCGTGCCGCCGCACAACCCCCATTTCATGAACCCGGTGGCGACGAACACCCGCGTCGAGCCGGGCAGGTACGGGCCGCACAGGGGGAAGTGGTCGTAGGCGGTCGGGTCCTGCGCGGACCAGCGGTGGGTGATCTCGTCGACCGGCCAGTGGCGGCGGGCGAACTCCTCCAGCGCCGCGTACGGCGGGTGCCCGTCGTGCGCGCCGGTGGGGTGGCTCTCCCCGCACACCACGACCAGGTCGCCGACCGACCGCAGCGACCGCTTCGGCGACCGGGCGTTGATCGCCAGCGGCAGCGGCGCGTGCGCACCGACGCGGGCGGCCACGCAGTACGAGCGCTCCGCCTCCAGCCGCGCGAAGTACAGCCCGCGGTCCAGGATCGGGAAGTGCGTCGCCACGACCACCCGGTCCGCGCGCACGACGCCGCCGGAGGTGACGACCTCGCACGGCGAGCCCTGGTGCACGTCGAGCACCCGGGTGCCCTCGAACACCGCGGACCCGTCGCCGTGCACCGCGCGGGCCAGGCCGGCGAGGTAGTCGACCGGCTGGAACTCGACCTGGTCGGCCAGCCGCACCGCGGCGTCGGTGGCGAACGGCAGCTCGGCGGAGTCCGCGAGTTCCACCGGCAGCCCGGCGTTCCGGGCGGCGTCGGCCTCCGCCCGCACCTCGTCGGCTTCGGCCGCGCTCGTCGCGTAGGTGCACGCGGGTCGCCTCCGCAGCTCGCAGTCGATCCCCTCGGCGGACGCCAGTTCGGCGACCAGCTCGACGGCGTCGGCGCAGACCGCGGCGTAGGCGGCGGCCGCGTCGGCACCGCGGTGCGCGCGGATCGTGGAGCACGTCGTGGACTGCAGCGCGGTCACCTTCGCGGTGCTGGACCCGGTCGCGCCGGAACCGGCCCGGTCCGCTTCGAGCACCGCGACCCGGGCGCCCGCCCGCCGCAGCAGCAGCGCCGTCGTCAAGCCGGTGATGCCCGCGCCGAGCACGGCGACGTCGAACCGCCGGTCGCCCGGCAGCGGCGGGTGGGGTTCGGGCCGCCGCGCGGTGTCCCACCACAGCGATCGCGACATGGCGCACTCCTTCGCCCGGGTCTGGTCGTGGCCCAGGCTTCCCACCGGGCGGCCTCCGGCAAACCGGAGCGCGGCCACCGGTGGGCTGGCGGCCCGCATCCGGTTCGGGCGGTCACGGCGCGGCGGCGACCCGTGCGGCGGGCCGCTCCAGGGCCACTGCGCGGAGGTCGAGCACCGCGCGGTGGCGGTCCGACCCCGCACCCGACGCCGCAGGTCGCCGCCTTCCCGCACGAGCTGTTCTCCCGCGTCAGCGATCGGCGGCGATGCCGGTGAGGACGAAGTCCAGGCCGTCGAGGAACTGCCGCCGGTCGTCGTGGCCGCGCAGCTGGTCGGCGACGGCCCGCGCGAACGGGAAGTCGTCCGGATCCAGCGCCTCCCAAGCGTTCGACACCGAGTCGAGGAACTCGTCCCGGTCCACCTCGTGATCGGCGGCCACCGCGTTCGCCGCGTTCTGCCCGGCCGCGCCGAGCACGTAGTGCACCAGCGCCGAGGTGGCGGTGAACCAGCCGGATTCGGGGACGCCGAGCGCGCGCACCCGCCTGCCGAAGCTGTCGTAGATCCGCGGTGTGACGGCGCCGCGCGGGTTGCGGGAGAGCTCCGCGGTCAGCTGCGCGGCGAGCCACGGGTGCTCGTCGATCGCGTCGAACAGGCCGAGCGCGACCTCCCGGACCTGCTCCCGCGGCGCGGCCGCGGTGGTGCCCGCGGCGAGGGCGGTGCTGACGACGGCCTCGGTGGCGGCGGCGAGCAGCGCGTCCTTGTTCGGCACGTGCCAGTAGATCGCGCCGGGCCCGGTGGCGAGGCGTTCGGTGAGGGCCTTGAACGTGAGCCCGCGCGCACCGGCGGAGTCGAGGAGCGCGACGGCGGTCTCGACGATGCGTTCCCTGGTGAGCCCGTCGGTGCGCCGCTGCGACCGCTGTTCCCGTGTGGCCATGCCGTCATCTTGACACATCTGGAGCGCCGTTCCATATTGGAATGGCATTCCATGAGTTCGCGATCCCGGAGGAACCGCCATGCGCCACCCCGTCACGATCATCGGAGCAGGACTCGGCGGCCTCGTGCTCGCCCGCGTGCTGCACGTCCACGACATCCCCGCCGTCGTCTTCGAAGCCGAACCGTCCCCGGACTCCCGACCGCAGGGCGGCATGCTCGACATCCACGACCACAACGGCCAGCCCGCCCTCGACGCCGCCGGGCTGCTGGAGCGGTTCCAGGACCTCGTGCTGGAGGGCCGCCAGGCGATGCGGCTGCTCGACCGGGACGGCGGGGTGCTGCTCGACGAACCCGACGACGGCACCGGCGGGCGGCCCGAGGTGCAACGCGGCGAGCTGCGGCGGCTGCTGCTCGACTCGCTGCCGGAGGGCACCGTCCGCTGGGGCCGCAAGGTCGCCGCCGTCCGCCCCCGCGACGACGGCCGCCACGAGGTGGTGTTCGCCGACGGCGCGGTGCACCTCGCGGACCTGCTGGTCGGCGCGGACGGCGCCTGGTCGAAGGTGCGTCCGCTGCTGTCCGGCGCCGAACCCCGCTACACCGGCAAGTCCTTCGTCGAGACCTACCTGCACGACGCCGACATCCGACACCCGGCGGCCGCCAAAGCCGTCGGCGGTGGCGCGATGCTGGCGCTCGCGCCCGGCAAGGGCATCCAGGCCCACCGGGAGCGGGGCGACACCCTGCACACCTACGTGGCGTTGGAGCACCCCCGTGACTGGTTCGCCGCCGTCGACTTCACCGATGCCGCCGCGGCCACCGCGCGCATCGCCGCCGAATTCCCCGGCTGGGCACCGGAACTCACCGCGCTCATCACCGAATCCGACACCGCGCCCGTGCTGCGGCCGCTGCACGAACTGCCGGTAGGGCACCGGTGGGAGCGGGTGCCGGGCGTGACGCTGCTCGGCGACGCCGCGCACCTCGCCGCCCCCAACGGGGAGGGCGCGAACCTGGCGATGCTCGACGGAGCCGAGCTCGGCGCCGCCCTCGCCGCGCACCCCGGCGACGTCGAGACCGCGCTCGCCGAGCACGAGCGGGCGATGTTCACCCGCAGCGCCGAAGCGGCGGCCGATGGCGCCGAGGCCTACGAGCTCATGTTCGGACCCGACGCGCCGCACGCCGTGGTCGACTTCTTCGCCGCAGCAGCGCAGGAATGACCGAACCGTCCTAACCGGACGGTGGAGCGGGCGGGGCCGGACGGTAACCTTCGCGGCGTGGTGACCAAGCGGGACCCGGACCGCGAACCGACCCCGACCGAGCGGATCCGCCGCGAGCAGCTGATCGACGTGACGATCGACCTCATCGCGCTGCACGGCTACCAGGGCACCTCCCTGGCCGGCATCGCCGCGGCCGCCGGCATCACCAAAGCCGCCGTGCTCTACCACTTCACCGCGAAGGACGCCCTGGTGCGGGCCGCGCACGAGACGGTGCTGGCCGCACTCGACCGCGCGGTCACCACCGCCGTCGACACCGCGGGCGCCGCCGACGGACCGGCCGCCTACGTCCGAGCCACCCTCGGCCACCTGCGGGACCACCCGCGACACGTGCGGCTGATCATCGAAGCCGATGGCACCGGCGGCGCCGAGCGCACCCCCCGCGAGCGCTGGGCCCCGCTCGCCGGCATCGTCGACGCCGCCGCCCGCGCCCGCGACGCCCCCGTCGACGCCCGCACCGCCGCCATCGCCCTCGGCGGCGCCATCGACGCCATCCTCACCGAACGCCTGCACACCCCCGACTACGACACCACCGAAGCAGCGGAACAACTAGTAGGAATGATCGAGGCGGTGCTGGATCGCTGAGAACTCGTTCTGCCTGGCGGGTGAGGTGGCGGAACCTCGGCGCTCCCTCGCTGCTGGATCGCTTTCCCGAGTCCGCCACGAGGGGCATCGCCGTCCTCGCGGGGCCGCTGAGAACCCGCGGGTGGCCGGGTCGCGTGCGTGGTGGCCGCTCATCGGCGGATCAGCTCGCCAGGACGTCGCGGACCGCCCGGGCCGCGACGTCCGGCCGGGACCAGACGAGACCGGAGTGGCCGACGTCGTCCAGGCGGCGGAGCTCGGCACGGGGGAGCGCGGCGACGAAGTCGGCGTAGAGCTCGTGCTTGGCGCGGGCGGCCGCGGCGGCACCGGCGCGGGCCTCCGGCGGGGAGAGCTCCGCGGCGAACGCGTCGGACCCCATCGCCGAGACGAGCACCAGCGGCAGGTCCGGGTCGGGACTCGCGTCGCGGACCTCCTGGAACAGCTCCGGCAGGTTCATCGATTCGCGCAGCGACCGCAGGTGCGCGGCTGGGCCGAACCCCCGTGCCAGCAGCGGTTCCCGGATCTCCGCGGGCCAGTCGGCGAGCGCCCGGCCGACCGCGGCCCGGTACGCGTTCCGCATCGCCGACAACCCGTCGGCGGGCAGCTCGACGTCGGTGGTCCACGCCAGGAGCCGTTGCGCGGCCTCGGCGGGCAGGTGCTGCACGATCTCCTCGTGCGTCGGGTCGAGCAGCACCAGCCCGGCCACCTCGTCCGGGAACCGCTTCGCGTACAACCGCGCGTAGAGCCCGCCCAGCGAATGCCCCACCAGCACGCGCGGCCCCGGCACGTCCGCCACCCGCAGCAGCGCGCGCAGGTCGTCGGTGACGCGGGTGCCGCTGCGCGGCAGCTCCACCGGATCGCTCCAGCCGAGGCCGAGGCGATCCACCAGCACGCTCGTGGTGAACTCGGCGACCCGCTCGTGCAGGCGCAGGCCGTGCAGCCCGGACATCCCGCCACCGGCCAGGAACACCGCGGGCGGGCCGCCGCGACCGGAGCGGTGCAGCAGCATCTGGCCGGCGGGAACCGGGTAGCGCGCTCCCAGCGGAGCGGGTGCGTCGTCCACGTCCGAACCTCCCGTAGTCCGCCGCCGATGCTCCCAGGCGACGCCGCGCATCCCGCGCCCGGGGTGATCGCGGACACACCTCGGGCAAGGAGGCTTTCCGTGCCGCTGCGGCATGGTTGGACACTGCTCCCGGACGAGGCGCGCTGGTCGGTTCGCCGATTCGCGACGGCCCGGGCCACCCGGGACCGCACGGCAGACGACCTCCTCTTCTCGTCGAGGGGGCAAGCCATCCAGAGGGAGAGACATGACCGGCATCGACCACGAGGGCGCGCAGCCCGGGCCGAACGGGGACACGGCCGACGCGGCGGACGCAGCCACCGCGACCGGCACGACCGGCGCGACTGCGGAGGACCGGGCCGCCGCGCCCGCCGCGAAGAAGCGGTTCCGCTGGCGCAGCAAGGACTACACGCCGGAAGAACTCGCCGAAGCCCAGCAGCAGTGGCGCGACGCGATGCCGTGGGAGCACCCGATGTCGCGCGGCGACAAGTTCCTCGTGCTCGCCACGTTCGGCGTCGTGCTGCTGATGCTCGGCTCGATGCCGTTCCGCCCGTTACTGCTGGCCTCGCACCCGCTGGGGTTGAGCGCGGTCACCGGCAGCCTCTCCGCGATCGGCGCGGGTGCCGCGTTCGCCCGCATCGGTGAGCTGGACCTGTGGCTGGTCGTGGCGGCCGGCGTGTTCGGCATGGTCAAGTTCGACTGGCTGTTCTGGCTCGCCGGACGCCGCTGGGGCGAGAAGATCATCCAGATGTGGGCGCCGGGCGAGTTCGGCAAGCGGTTCGTGGCCCGCGTCCGGTCCTGGCCGAGCTGGGCGATGCCGCTGGTCATCATCGCCGCGGCGCTGCCCGGCATCCCCGCGCCCGCGGTGTTCGCGGTGGCCGGGGTCAGCGGGATGGGCCTCGTCCGGTTCCTGGTCTTCGACGCGATCGGTGCCGGGCTGATGGCGGGCCTGGTCGCCGGGCTCGGCTACGGGATCGGGCAGCACGCCGTGGACTTCGTGCTGATGATCGACGACTACGCGCTCTACCTCACCCTGGCCCTGGTCGTCTGGGTCTCGATCCAAGCAGGCCGCAAGGCGAACAAGGAGCAGCAGGAGAAGAAGCGCCAAGCCGCTTGATCTGCGGGGGCGCCTGCTTCTGCTGCTCGGGGGGCGGGTGGCGGAACCTCAGCGGTTCCCTCGTTGCGGGATCTTTTTCACCGGTGGCTCCGCCACAGGCGAAAAAGCTGTCCTCGCGAGGGAACCGCTGAGCCCGCGGGTGGTCCTTCTGCTCTGGTGGTCGCCGCTCAGCGGCTTCGCCGCTGACGGGGAACAGGCGCCGGGCCGCCGAGTCCGCCCCAGGATCAGGGCAGGTAGTACATCGGGTTCGGGAGTTTGACGGGCTTTTCGGCGTGGCCGCCCTGCAGGTCGCTGTGCTGGTCCCCGAGGTTCAGCACGATCGTGCTGCCGAGCGATTCGATGTGGGCGCGGGTGGCGGACTTGTACTCCACGGTGCTGCAGTCCAGCCCGCACGGCAGGTGCTCGGGCGCTTCGGTGGTCGGCTTGAAGAACGCCCCGGCCGGTTCCGGGAAGCCCTCGTCGGCGAGGTTGCGCAGCGAGGCCTTCTGCAGGTCGTCGCCGCGCCCGGTGAGGAAGTAGACCCGCACGCCGTGCTCCGCCGCCCAGTTCGCGAGCGCCCGGGTCTGGCGGATCGGTTCGAACTCGGCGTCGTCGATGGCCTCGCGCTGCTTCTCCTCGTCGAAGCCGAAGTCGTTGTCGGCCTCCCAGCCGTAGGTCAGCTCCGAGGTGTCGTCGACGTCGAGCACGATCGCCGGGTTCGGCACGCCCTCCGCGAGCCGCTGCCGCAGGTAGCCCTCCGCGTGCGCGACCGCCTCGTCGACCTGCCGGTCCCAGGCGCTGCCCTCGGTGGCGTGGTGGTTCCCGTCGGAGTCCACCCGGTCGCCGTAGTAGTCCTGGACGGCGAGCTTGGCCCGCCCGAGGTTGGCCGGTTCGGTGCCGGCCGACTCCGAGGCGACGGCGGTGACCCCGCCGGCCAGCGTGGCGCCGATCGCGGCGGCGGCACCGAGTTTGGCGAGTCCGGTCCGGCGGTGGGCCATCGTGTCGCTCCCTGGAGATCGCGGTCGAGATGCGCGGAACCTAGCAGCCGGGCGCCTCCGGGCGCGGGATCTGACGCGTTCCCGACGGCGAGTCGCCTCCGGCGAGCTGCGGATTTCCGCTGCGCGGGAGGAGTTCCCTCGACTGCTCGCCTTCGGCCGCGATCTTCCGGAGATCCGCCCCGGCGTGCGGTCGACTGGTCAGGACGCCACGTCGAGGGCGGTCCAGGCGAGCGCGGTGGCCGCGTCCAGCAGGGCCCGTTCCGCGTCGCCGCCGACGCAGTGCGCGGCGAACTCGGGCTGGTGGTTCAGCGCGGGCAGCGAACCGATCCCGACGTAGGGGTGGATCGCCGGGACCACCTGCGAGACGTTGCCCATGTCGGTGGACGCGCGGTTCATCCGGCGTGCCACCGGGTTCGGGTCGCTGCGGCGGCCGAGCCGTTCGGCGTTGCGCACGTAGGCGTCCAAGGCCGGCCGGTCGGTGCGGAACTCCGCGTACGGCTTGCTCTCCGGCACGATCTCCAGCGCGGCGCCGGTGGCGTGCGCGCCCGCTTCGAAGCAGCGCCGCACCTTCTCCTCGGTCTCGGCGAGCTCGTCCAGGCTCTCGGCCCGCACGTACCAGCGGCCTTCGGTGCGCGCCGGGATCGCGTTCGGCGCCTCGCCGCCGTTGGTGAGGACGCCGTGCACCCGCACCGTGTGCGGGAGCTGCTGGCGGAGCAGCCCGATGGCGACCTGCGCGACGGTGAACGCGTCGGCCGCGTTGACGCCCTGCTCCGGGTAGGCCGCGGCGTGCGCCGCCTTCCCCTGGTAGGACACGTGCGAGTGCGACACCGCGAACGGTTCCGCCTCCGCGACGTCCACCGGCGCGGGGTGCGCCATCATCGCCAGGTCCAGTCCGGCGAACGCGCCGCGCTCCAGCATCTCGATCTTGCCGCCGCCGCCTTCCTCGGCCGGGGTGCCGTAGACCTCGATGGTCAGGCCCGCCGAATCGGCCAGCGGGGCCAGCGCCCGCGCCGCGCCGACGGTGATCGCGGCGATCAGGTTGTGCCCGCAGGCGTGGCCGAGCCCCGGCAGCGCGTCGTACTCGGCGCACAACCCGAGCCGGAACGGGCCGCTGCCGAACGTCGCCAGGAACGCGGTCTCCAGCCCGAGGTAGCCCGGCGTGACGTCGAAACCGGCCTCGGACAGGGATTCGGCGACCCAGCGCGCCGAGCGGTGCTCCTGCCACGCCGTTTCCGGGTGGGCGTGCAGCTGCTCGGAGAGCCGGACGAGCCGGTCGGCGTCCGCGGTGACGGTGGCCCCGGCGGCCTGCTTCGCGCCGCTCACCGCTCGTCCCCCGGCACGCCGTAGGACGGCGCCGCGGTCGGGTCGAGCGCGCGGGTCACGTAGTCGTCGCGCTGCGGCAGCCAGATCTCCAGCAGGTCGCGGAGATCCGCGATCGGCGAGTCGCTCCAGTCGATGCGCAGGTCGGTCTCGCGCCACGACACCTCGCGGACCACGGACAGCCCCGCCGAGTGCACCGGACCGGCCTCGCCACCGGCGGCCAGGCCCGCTTCGAGGGCGGTGAGCAGCCGCCGCTCCAACTCGCCGGTCGATGCGGCGAAGGACTCGGCGACGGCGTCGACGACCTCGGGCGCCGCCAGCATGTTCCCGGCGGCCACCACGCCCGGCTCGACGCGGTGCCGGTGCACGCCCAGCGACGCGGACCCGGAGTGCGCGGCGCCGTCGCCGCCCGGTGCCAGCACGGTGAGCTGCCGGTGCTCCACCAGATCGTGCCCGCGCACCACCGAGTCCAGCGCGGCCTGCGCCCCGGACCCGGACTCCAGCGCGTCCAGCAGCGCCGGGCCCAGCCGCGGATCGGTCACGTTCTGCGAAGAGGCACCGCCGACCCCGGCGCGCAGGTGGATGCAGCGGGCCGCGACGGCGGGGCTGGAGGAGGTCACGGCGATCCCGACGGCACCGCGGCCGTCGCTGCCGAGCACGGAGAACGTCACCGGGCACCTCCCGGGAGCACGGCGATCGCGTCGATCTCGACGAGCCACTCCGGCCGGGCCAGCGCGGAGACCACCACGCCGGTGGAGATGGGGTGCACGCCGCGGGTCCACCGTCCGATGGTGCGGTACACCGCCTCCCGGTAGCGCGGGTCCACCAGGTAGATCGTCAGCTTCACCAGGTGCTCCATCCGGGCCCCGGCCTCGTCGAGGAGCATCGCGATGTTGGCCATCGCCTGCTCGGCCTGGGCCGCGGCGTCGCCGATGCCGACCGATTCGCTGGTGTCGAGGTCCTGGCCGATCTGCCCGCGCACGTACACGGTGTCCCCGGCGACGACGGCCTGGCACAGGTCGTTGTCCAGGTCCTGCTCCGGATAGGTGTCGCGGGTGTTGAACGGCCGGATGCGGGTGTGGCCGCCCGCGACGATCGGCGGGTGGTGGGTCATCGTCGGCTCCTTCGCGGTGTCGTTGGACCGCTGGCAGCGGCGGTCAGCTCTCGTGGCCGGTGGCGAGCGCGGCGGCGTGCTGTGCGAGGTAGCCGCGCTGGGTGGCGATGTGGTCGGCGACGTAGCGGGCGTCGTGCCACACGCCCCAGATGAAGCTCGACCCGCGCCGCGACAGCCACGGCAGGCCGAGGAAGTAGATGCCGGGCTCCGCGGACACGCCCCGACGCTGGTCGGGGCGTCCGTTCTCGTCGAACGCGTCGACCTGCAGCCAGCCGTAGTCGGCGGCGAAGCCGGTGGCCCACACGATCGACCCGACCTCGGCCAGGTCGAGCTCCCGGAGCGGATCGGTGGCGGCGGCGGGCAGCGGTCCGAGGACGTGCGCCTCCGGTTCCGGAGGCAGGTCCAGCCCGTTGCGCTCGACGTGCTCGTCCGCGGCGCGCAGCAGCGCGAGGTGCTGGGCGTCGCCGAGTTCGATGTTCGCGGCCAGGTCCGGCGCGAAGCGCAACGCACCGTCCACGTAGGACTCGGTCATGCCGACGAGCTCGATCCCGGTGCGGGCCAGCGCGCGGAAGTCGACGGTGCGCCCGCCCTGCGCGCCGCTGACCGCGATGGTCACGTGCTTCGCGCCCTGCGGCGGGGTGTCCGCGTCCCACAGGCCGAGCACGCCCAGCCACCAGCAGAAGTCGCGGCCGCGGTACCGGCGCGGCGGCCGGTCGTGCGGGCCGACGGACAGCAGCACCCGGCGCCCGGAGCGGCGCAGCTCGTCGGCGATCTGGACGCCCGAGGAACCGGCCCCCACCACGAGGACCGGCCCCTCGGGCAGCTGCTCCGGGTTCCGGTAGCCGCTGGAGTGCAGCTGCACCGGTCCGGCGTCGGCGGGCACGACGGGCGGGATCACCGGCCGCTGGAACGGGCCGGTCGCGGCCACCACGAACCGAGCGTCGATCGAGCCCGCCGAGGTCTCGACCCGGAACCCGGGGGCGCCGGCGTTCTTGCGCACCGAGGTGACCTCGACGCCGCAGCGGATCGGCGCGTCGATCTTCGCGGCGTAGTCGGCGAAGTAGTCGGCCACCTGGTCCTTGGTGGCGAACTCGTCCGGGCCGATCCCGGCGAACTCCATGCCGGGGAAGCGGTCGTGCCACGCGGGCCCGTTGGCGACCAGGGAATCCCACCGCTCGGTGCGCCAGCGTTCGGCGATGCGGTGCCGTTCCAGGACGACGTGCGGCACGCCCTGTTCGCCGAGGTGCTCGCTCATCGCCACGCCCGCTTGGCCGGCGCCGACGACCACCACCTCGGTCCGTTCGCTCGACATCTCGACCTCCTTCGACCGGCAGTCGCGAGTTCTTCCCGCTGCCACGGGAAAATCCTCGAAGACGCCGTGAGTTCTGTCCAACAGTCGTTGCAGCTGCGCCGCATCTGCTCGTCAGATGCGGGCGGGTTCGGCGTCCGGTTCGCCGGCGGGGGAGAGGTCCTCGGCGCGCAGCAGCGCGGTCCCGGAGGTCTCCCGCAACGTCAGGGCCGCGACCAGCCCGCCCACCGCGAAGATCATCATGTAGGGGCCGGGCACCAGGGTGCTGCCGGTCGCGGAGATCAGCACCGTCAGCACGTACGGCACCGTCCCCGCGAACAGCGCGGCGGTGAGGTTGTAGCCGATGGACAGGCCGCTCTGCCGGGTGCGCGTCGGGAAGATCTCCGCGGACCACACCGCGTAGGTACCGAGGATCGCCGCGAGGCACGCGCCCAGCAGCAGCCCCGCGATCCACGTCCCGACGAGCCCGGTCCGCATCAGCAGGAACGCGGGCGTCGCCAGCACCAGCAACGCACCGGTGGCCCCGATGAACACCGGTTTGCGCCCCACCCGGTCCGAGAGCCCGCCGAACAGCGGCACCAGCACCAGGCCCAGCAGCGAGATCGCCGTGGACAGCAGCCCGGCGTTGCCCGCCGAGTGCCCGAGGTGATCGGTCTCGTAGGTGACCAGGTAGGTCAGCACCACGTAGAACGGCACGTGCATCGCCGTCATCAGCCCGGCCGCCTGCAGCAGTTCCCGGCGGTGGGTGCGCAGCAGCTCCCGCGCGGGGCTGCGCGGCACGGTGTCCGCGGCCTCCAGCGCCCGGTACTCCGGGGTGTCCTCGATCTTGTTCCGGATGATGAAGCCGATGACGCCCAGCGGCGCGGAGATGAGGAACGGGATGCGCCAGCCCCACCCGGTGAGCTGCCCCTCGTCCAGCCCGACCGACAGCAGCAGGAACGCGCAGGACCCGGCGAGGAACCCCAGCAGCGAGCCGACTTCCAGCCAGCTCACCCCGAACCCGCGGCGGCGGCGCGGCGCGGTCTCGGCGAGGAAGCTCGCCGCGCTGCCGAACTCGCCCCCGGCCGCGAAGCCCTGCACCAGGCGCAGCACCACCAGCAGCACCGGCGCGGCCATCCCGATGGACGCGTAGCCGGGAAGCAGGCCGATCGCCAGCGTCGCCCCGGACATCAGGAAGATGACCAACGACAGCGTCCGCTTCCGCCCGATCCGGTCGCCGAGCGGCCCGAACACGGCCGCACCGATGGGGCGGATGCCGAACGACACCGCGAACACGCCGAACACGGCGAGCAGCCCGGTGGTGCTGTTCTCCGCGGGGAAGAACACGGTGGCGACGGTGTCGGCGAGGTAGGCGTAGGCGGCCCAGTCGAACCAGTGCACGAAGACGCCGACGGCGCCGGCGGCGACGCTCCGGCGCAACCCGGCGGCGCTCGTGGCCTCCGGCGCGGCGGATTCCGGGGCGGGGCCGTGGTGCGAGGTCGGCATGCGCGCCTCCAGGCGTCGGATCGGTGGGACCGCGCTGGTCGGGCGGCGCGGTGCGGACCAGACTGACGCCGGGCAGCGGGATTCGTCCAATAGATGTTTTCGCTGCGCGCGAGCTGAAGAACAGATGATCTCGGACGGATTCCGGCGCGGTTGCGGGCGTGTTGCCGGACCGGTGGCTAGCGCACGTCCCGCAACAGGTCCATCACGGCGCGGGCACGCGCGGTCTGCCGCACGCCGCCGACCGAGGTGATCGTCACTTCCAGCGGCGGGCGGTCCCCGAGCAGGTCGAGGGCGACGACCTCGCCGCCGCCGTAGGTCTGCGCGGTCCGCGGCCGCTGGTTGAGGATCGAGTACCCGAGGCCCTGCGCGACGAGGGAGCGCACCGTCTCGTAGCTCCGGCTGCGGTACCGCACGTCCGGCGCGGTGCCGGAGGACGCCACGACCTCGCGGAAGTAGTCGCGGCTGTAGGGCAGGTCCAGCAGCACCATCGGATCGGTCGCCAGTTCCGCGAGGTCCACCGCCTCCCGGTCGGCGAGCCGGTGCCCGGCCGGGACGATCACGTGCGCGGGCGCCAGGTCGATCGTCTCCCGCCGCAGGTCGGCGTCGGTGGGCGTGCCCAACCCGTAGGTCAGCGCGAAGTCGATCCGCCCGGTGCGCAGCGCCTGGTGCAGGTGCTCGGCCTCGTCCTCCACCACGGTCAGCTCGACGTCCGGGTAGTGCTCGCCGCAGGAGGCGAACAGGGCGGGCAGGTAGTACGGCGCGAGCGTCACGAAGCAGCCGATCGCCACCGGGCCGCTGACGGAGCCGCCGCTGCCGCGCGCCTCCGCCTCGACGTCGCGGGCGCGGGTCAGCAGGTCGCGGGCCTGCTGCAGCAGTCGTTCCCCGGCCGAGGTGAGGGTGAGGCCGCGGGCCCGGTGCCGGATGAACAGCTGCAGCCGCAGCTCGTGCTCCAGGTTGGCGACCGCGGAGGAGACCGCCGACTGCGCGATGCGCAGCTCGTCGGCGGCCGCGGTCATCGAGCCGCGCTCGGCCGCGGTGACGAAGTAGCGCAGCTGCACCAGGGTGAAGCCGACGGGCGTGGTCATTCGTTGCTTCCTTGTCTTCGAACTCTTGCTGCGTGGTGCTCGGGTGGCGGGTTCTCAGCGTCCTCCTCGCTGCGGGATCGTTTTCACCGGTGGCTCCGCCACAGGAGAAAACGCTGTCCTCGCGAGGAGGACGCTGAGAACCCGCGGGTGGTCGAGCTGCGTGCTGGGTCGGCGCTCAGCGGCTTCGCCGCTGACAGGAAGACTGCTTGGTTCGGCGGGGGGCGGGTCATCGGCTGAGGCGGGCGGTGCGGGTGATGTTCCACGAGTTGGCCGGGCCTTCGAGCTTGTGCCCGTCGACGTAGAACACGGCCTGGTCCGGCAACGAGGCCGTGTCGGCATCGAGGTTGTCGTCCTCGATGCGGCCCAGGTGGGCGTAGGTGCGCACGTCGTGCACGAACCGCTCCACGTCAAGGCCCAGGTCGGCCGCGATGCCGCGCAGCAGCCGGGCGTCCGGTTCGCCGCGCTGCTCGGAGATCGCGTCGTGCATCTCCCAGAACCGGTCCTGCGCGCCCGCCGCCTCGATCGCCAGCGCCCGCACGAAGTCCGGCTGCGCGGTGACGTGGTGCCGGAACACCAGCCGGAACTCGTCGCCGAGCAGGTGGCGGACCTCGTTCTCCACCTCGAAGGTGCGGGTCCGGTAGCGGTGGTCCAGCGCGGCGTAGACGACGATCGTGGTCCGCGCGTCGACCGGCCCGCGGATGTGGTCGCGTTCCGGATCGACCTCCCGCTGCAGGGTGCGCCCGGCGGGCGCGGGCAGCGGCCGCAGCCGGTTGCCCGCGGCGAACACCGCCCAGGACAGCCCCAGCGCGAGCGCGGACGCGAGCAGCACGCCGACCCGCGCCTCGTCCCGCAACGCCGGATCGGACAGCGCCAGGTCCACCACCAGCAGCGAGATCGTGAAGCCCATCCCGGACAGGGCCCCGACCCCGGCCAGTCGCGGCACGTCGAGGCTCGGCACGCGGGTACCCGGCACCAGCCGCCGCACCAGCGTGGAGGTGCCCGCGATGCCGAGGAACTTCCCGAGCACCAGCCCGGCGACCACGCCCCAGGTCAGCCGGGAGCTCAGCGCCGCCGACAGCGCCTGCCCGGACAGCGGGACCCCGGCGTTGGACAGCGCGAACAGCGGCACGACGAGGAAGTTGACGTAGCTCTGCAGCAGGTCGGTGAGCCGCTGGTTCATCGGCACCGACCGGTCGATGCTCCACCGCGCGAGCCGGGCCACGCGGGCCGCCGGGGCCTGCCGGAACTGGTGCACCACCTTCGAGGCGGTGTCCACGTCCTCCAGCCGCGTCGGGTAGACCGGCATCAGCAGCGCGATCAGCACCCCGGCGAGCGTCGGGTGCACCCCGGACAGGTGCATCGCCAGCCACACCCCCATCCCGACCACCAGGTACGGCATCACCCGCCAGATCCGGAAGCGCTGCAGCAGCCAGATCAGCACCAGCCCGGCGGCGGCCACCGCGAGCCAGCCGGGAGAGAGGTCCGCGGTGTAGAACAGCGCGATCACGCCGAGCGCACCGATGTCGTCCACGACGGCGAGCGTGAGCAGGAAGACCCGCAGCCGCGGCGCCTTCCGCGGGCCCACCAGCGCGAGCATGCCAAGCGCGAACGCGGTGTCGGTGGAGATCACCACGCCCCACGCGGGCGCGGCCGCCGATCCGGCGTTGAGCGCGAGGAACAGCAGCACCGGCACGACCAGCCCGCCGAGCGCGGCGCACACCGGCAGCACCGCGCGCCTGCGGTCGCGCAGCTCGCCGAGGGTGAACTCGCGCCGGACGTCCAGCCCGACGGAGAAGAAGAACACCGCCATCACCGCGTCGTCCACCCAGTCCGAGGCGGACATCGACAGGTCCAGCCCGCCGATCCGCACCCCGGCCTCGGTGGACCAGAAGTCGTCGTAGCCGCTGCCGAGGTTCGCCCACACCAGGGCGATGAGGGTGGCGGCGGCGAGCGCGGCGGCGGCCAGCGGCTCGCTGTCCAGGGCCCGCAGCAGCGCGCGCCGCTGCCGGTAGAAGCGCGGCATCGTCAACGTGCACCCGTCCCGGTGGTCCCTGCGCACCGGTGCGTGCAGGTGCGCCCGGCGCCGTCGCGGGCAGCATAAGGCGGTCCCCGGCCCGGCGCCGGAGCCGATCAGGAACGGCGGAACAGGTCCTCGGCGAGGGCGAGGTGTTCCCCGACCGCGCGGTCCGCGGCGGCCGCGTCGCGGCGTTCGACCGCGTCGACGAGGTCGACGTGCGAGGCGTGCAGGTGTGAGTGCTCGTGCTGCAGTTCGGCGACCGCACTGCCGATGGTGCGGCGCAGCACCACCGTCAGCCCGGCGTAGAGCTCGTCGAGGACGCTGTTGTGCGCGGCGGCGACCAGCGAGCGGTGGAACTCGACGTCGGCTTCGGCGTACCGGTCGGCGTCGCCGTCGTCGTAGGCGGCGTGCTGCGCGTGGAGGTGCTCGCGCAGCGCGGCGAGGTCGTCGTCGGTGCGGCGCAGCGTCGCCAGCCGGGCCGCGTCGCGCTCCAGGCTGTTGCGCGCTTCGAGGCCTTCCAGCGCGTCCGCGGAGATCCGCCGGGACAGCGAGGCGGCGAGATCGCTGTCGGCGCGCACGAAGGTCCCGCTGCCGGGGCGGGTCTCCAACATGCCGAAGTGGGCCATGGCGCGCAGCGCCTCCCGGACGGTGCTGTGCCCGACGCCCATGTCGCGGGCCAGCTGCGTCTCGGGGGGCAGCTTGGTCCCGACCGGCCACTCGCCGCGGCGGATCAGATCCTGCACCTGGGCGATGACCTGGCCGGGCAGGCTCGTGCGCTGCAACGTCCTCACCGTCATGCGCACTTCCTACCAGAACGCCGTTTTCGTCTTCACCTCTGGTGGTGTGCAACAGTTCTGAACTGTAGTAGTTTCGCGGCCGCACTGGCAGGAATGAGAGGAGCACGCGATGTCCGGAATCGCCGGTTGGGTCGACTTCGACCGCGACCTCCGCGGCGAAGGGGCCGCGGTGCGCGCCATGGGCGAGGCGCTGCGCCACCGCGGCCCCGACGGCGGGGACGTGTGGCTCGACGCGGACGCGGGTCTGGCGCACCGCAGGCTGGCGGTGCTCGACCCGCAGCACGGGCGGCAGCCGATGGTCCTCGACGAGGACGGGCGCACCACCGCCGTGCTCAGCTTCAGCGGCGCCGTCTACAACCACGCCGAACTCCGCGCCGAACTGCGCGGCCGCGGCCACCGCTTCGGCACCGGTACCGACGCCGAAGTGGTGCTGCACGCCTACGCGGAATGGGGCGAGTCCTTCGCCGAACGCCTCGACGGCATGTTCGGCCTCGCCGTCTGGGACCCGGCAAGCCGCAGCCTGCTGCTGGTCCGGGACCGCGCCGGGATCAAACCGATCTACTACCACCCGACGCCGAGCGGGGTGCTGTTCGGTTCCGAACCGAAGGCGCTGCTGACCCACCCGCTCGTCGAACCCGTGGTGGACGTCGACGGCCTGCGCGAACTGCTGGCCTTCGTCAAGACCCCGCGCACCGCGAGCTACCGCGGCGTCTACGAGGTCGAACCGGCCGAGATCGTGCGGATCAGCCCCGAGGGCACCACGACCCGCCGCTACTGGCGGCTGACCGCCCGCGAGCACACCGACGACCACGACACCACCGTCGCCACCGTGCGGCGGCTGCTGGGTGGAGCGGTCGAACGCCAGCTCACCTCCGACGTCGGCTGCGGCACGCTGCTGTCCGGCGGGCTGGACTCCAGCGCGATCACCGCGCTCACCGGACGAGCCCTCGCCGAGCGGGGCGACGGGCCGGTCCGATCGTTCGCGGTCGACTTCACCGGGCAGGCCGAGAACTTCACCGCCGACGTCGGCCGCGGCTCACCGGACCGGCCGTTCGCCGAGGAGCTGGCCCGGCACGTCGGCGCCGACCACCGCACGCTCACCTTCTCCCCGGACGAGCTGGCCGATCCCGGGCACCGGCTCACCTGCCTGCGCGCCTACGACCTGCCGCTGTTCATGGGCGACATGGACGTCTCGATCCACCGGTTGTTCGCCGGCGTCCGGCAGCACACGCCGGTGGTGCTGTCCGGGGAGGCGGCCGACGAGCTGTTCGCCGGATACCGCTGGTTCCACGACGAAGCGCTGCGCGACGCGGACACGTACCCGTGGCTCGCCGACGCCGAGCACACCTTCGCCGGGGAGGGCACCGCGGACACCACGTTGCTGTCCCCGGAGATGTGGAAGCTGCTGGACCTGCCCGGCTACCGCCGCGAGCGCTACCGCGAGGCCCTGGCCGAAGTGCCGCGGCTGGACGGGGAGCCGGCCGCCGACGCGCGGATGCGCGAGCTCACCTACCTCAACCTGAGCCGGTTCGGCCGTCTGCTGCTGGACCGCGTCGACCGGATGAGCATGGCCGCCGGGGTCGAGGTCCGCGTCCCGTTCTGCGACCACCGGCTGGTCGAGTACGTGTTCAACGCCCCGTGGTCCGCCAAGATCGCGGGCGGACAGGAGAAGGGCCTGCTGCGCGCCGCCACCCGCGACCTGCTGCCCGACTCCATCTTCGGGCGGAAGAAGGCGCACTACCCGGCCACCCAGGACACCGAGTACGAGCGGGCGGTGCGCCGCGAACTCGCCGAGCTGCTCGACGACTCGGATTCCCCGGTCGGCCCGCTGCTGGACGAGCGGCGTGCCCGGGAACGGCTGGCGAGCGATCCGGGGGAGAACAGCGTGAACTTCCGCCGCCGGGACATGGAGAACGTGATCCAGCTGGATCGCTGGCTGCGCGACTACGACGTGCGCCTGGAGCTGGGGTAGTCCCGTTGGGGGGCCGGACGGCGCTCTTCCGGGGCGCCGGGCCGGCTAGCCGGCGGCTTCGAGGGGCTGGTCGGCGCCGCGCCAGGTGGCGGCCAGTTCCTCCACCGGCAGGTCGAGGGCCTCGCCGAGGCAGATGATCGTGCCGAAGCCGGGGGAGGGCAGCCTGCCGGTCTCGATCTTGCGCAGCGTCTCCGGTGAGATGCCCGCCGCCTGCGCGACCTCCACCAGGTCCCGGTCGGCTCGCGCCTGGCGCAGCAGGGACCCGAGGCGCCTGCCTGCTTCGATCTGCTGGGGTGTGAGCGGTTGGCGGACCATGCGACCAGGATAGGGTTGGTATTACTATACCGTCCAGTGCTAGCGTTTCCGGTATAACTATACCGACCACCCCTGATGAGGTTTCCTTGATCGAGTTGAAGACGTCCGCGGAGATCGAACGCATGCACGTGACCGGCCGCTTCGTGGCCGAAGTGCTCTCCGAGATCGGCCGGATCGCCGACGTGGGCGTCAACCTGATGGACCTGGAGCACCACGCGCGCGGCATGATCGAGAAGCGCGGCGCGGAATCCTGCTACTGGGACTACGCGCCGTCCTTCGGCAAGGGCCCGTTCCGCAACGTCATCTGCCTGGCGGTCAACGACGCGGTGCTGCACGGGAAACCGCACGACTACACCCTGCGCGACGGCGACGTGCTCACCGCCGACCTCGCGGTCAAGATCGACGGCTGGGCCGCGGACTCGGCGCGCACCGTCATCGTCGGCACGCCCGCCGCGGAGGACCAGCGGATCATCCGCGCCACCGAGGAAGCGCTGGAGGCGGCGATCGAGGCCGCGCGCCCCGGCAACCGCATCGGGGACATCTCGGCGGCGATCTACGCGGTCGCCTGCGACTACGGCTACCCGGTCAACACCGAGTTCGGCGGGCACGGCATCGGCCGCACCATGCACGAGGAGCTGCACGTCGCCAACCGGGGCCGCGCCGGGCGCGGCCTGAAGCTGCGCACCGGGCTGACCCTCGCGCTGGAGCCGTGGTTCGCGCGCACCACCGACCAGATCATCTACGACGAGGACGGCTGGACGATCCGCTCCGCCGACGGCTCCCGCACCGCGCACTCCGAGCACACCGTCGCCATCACCGAGGACGGTCCGAAGGTGCTCACCCGCCGGGAGGCCGAACTCGCCGCCGCCTGATCGCTCACCGCCCGTCCCTCCACTTCTGCTCGTGCGGTGGTGGCGGAACCCGCTGGTGGTCGGGCTGGGTGGATGGTCGGCGGCTCAGCGGAAGAACTCACCGGGCGGGTTCGCAGGCAGGCGGCCGGGTGGACGGCCCCCGCCGACGGGCCGTTCACCGGGGCGCGATCGCCGGGCGCGGGGACGCGAGCGGGTAGCGGAAGCGGACCGCCGCGGCCGCGGCCGCCGCCGCCAGCACGATCGCCCCGGCCAGCAGCAGCACCCGGTCGTAGCCGCCGCTCAGCAGCGGCGCGGCCAGCAGCGGCCCGAGGATCTGGCCCGCGCTGTAGCCGGCGGTCAGCATCGCCACCGCCCGCGGGACCGCCAGGTCCCGCCCGACGGCGAGCGCGAGGTTGCTGATCCCCATGAACGTCGCGCCGAACAGCGCGGCCGACACCAGCGCGGGAACGGCGCCGCCGAGCAGCGCGGGCAGCGCGATCCCGGCGGACTGCACCAGCAGCGCGGTGAGCAGCAGCGCGGGCCTGCTCCAACGCAGGGACAACCGGGCCCACACCGCGCACGAGGGCAGCGCGGCGAGCCCGACCAGCACCCAGGCCCCGCTGCCGAGCGCGCCCGGCGCGGTCCGCTCGATCGCCGCGACCAGGAACGTCCCGGCGATGATGTACCCGACGCCCTCCAGCGCGTATCCGGCCAGCAGCGGCGCGAACCACCGGTGCGCGCGCGGGACGGCGGGCTCCGCCGCCACCGCTCCCGGCCGTGTTCCGGGAACCAGCCGCCACGCGAACGCGCTGAGCAGCGCCGCGAGCAGCGCGCACGCCCACCACGCCTCCCGCCAGCCGCCCGCGGTGCGCAGCGCCAGCACCAGCAGCCCGGACGCGGCGATCCCGCCGCCGACGCCGCCGAACACCCAGCCGGTCCAGTGCTGCGCGTGCCCGCTCAGCCGGGACAGCGCCGTGCTCACCGCGATCATGAAGATCAGCGCGCTGGCGACGCCCGCCACCAGCCGCAGCGCCGACCACGCGGCGGCACCGGTCAGCACCGGCATCAGCGCCAGGCTCGCCACCAGCGCGAGCAGCGATCCGCGCAGCACCGCCGTCGAGCGCACCACGCCGGGCGCGGCGATCCCGACCAGCGCACCGGCGAGGTAACCGGCGTAGTTGACCGTGGCCAGCGAGGCGCCGAGCCCGGCGGACAGGCCGGCCTGGGCCTGCATCAGCGGCAGGATCGGGGTGAAGGCGAACCGGCCGACCCCCATCGCCGCGGCCAGCGCGGCTGCCGAGCCGACGACGACGGGAAGGGGAGAACCGGTGCGTTCGGAGGTGTCGAGGTTCATGGTGCGCTCGACGCTAAGCGGCCGGGATCTCCTTGTGAAATGCCGATCGGGCTGGTTGCATGCCTGCCGGGCATGGCGCGAGGTGGAGCGGGGTGCAGGCGGTGGACGTGGAGCTGCGGCACCTGCGGGCGTTCGTCGCGGTGGTGCGGCGCGGCTCGTTCTCCCGCGCCGCCGAGGACCTGCTGATCACCCAGCCCGCGTTGAGCCGCACCGTCGCGCAGCTGGAGAAGGTCCTCGGCGTGGAGCTGGTCGACCGCTCCGCCGGGCAGGTCGGGCCCACCGCGGCGGGCCGGGAGTTCCTCGGCCACGCCGAGCAGGTCCTGGCCGCGCTGGGGCGCGGTGTCGCGGCGGTGCGCGCGGGCCGCACGGTCCGGCTCGGGTTCAGCTGGCTGCTGCCGGACCCGTGGGCGCAGCGCGCGATGACCCGCTTCGAACGCGCCACCGGCGCCTCGGTCCAGCTGGTGCGCTGCGATGATCCGCTGCGCGAGCTGGGCGGGGGAGCGGTGGACGTCGCCGTCGTCCGCGGTGCGCCCCGGGACGCCCCGCCGGGGTCGCGGGCCGTGCACCTGCACGACGAAGCGCGGGTCGCGGTGTGCGCGCGGCGCAGCGCCCTGCCGAGCAGCGGGCTCGACTGGTCGGAGGTCCCGTCCTGGCCGCTGGTCGTCAACGTCCGCAGCGGCACCACCGGACCGTGGTCGTTCCCGGTGGGGCGGGGGCCGGAACGCGTCGTGGAGACCGGGAACTTCGACGAATGGCTCGAATCGGTCGCCGCGGATCGCGGCATCGGCGTCGTCCCGGACGTCGCGCGCCGCCGCACCCACCACCCGGCGGTGCGGTTCGTGCCGCTCACCGGGGCCCCGCCGAGCGCGGTGCACCTCGTGCACCCGGGCCGTCCGAACGACCTGGTGCGCGGGTTCCTCGACGCGGCCACCGCCGCCGGGCCCTGACGGTCCGCTGCGCACCTCCCCGGCACCGCGTCCGACGGGCGGAGAACGCCGGGGCGACCGTCGCCCGGCGCATCCGCACCGGGTGACGGCCCGTTCGCCGGGGCTCGTCCACCCGCGGTCAGGCGAAGGCGCCCGCGTAGGCGTTGAGCGCGGGCTGGCCGCCCAGGTGGGCGTAGAGGACGTTGGAGTCGCGGCCGATCTCCCCGTCGCGCACCAGGTCGATCAGCCCGGCCATGGACTTCCCCTCGTACACCGGGTCGATGATCATGCCTTCGAGGCTGCCGCTGAGCCGGATCGCGTCGAGCGTCGACCGCACCGGGATGCCGTAGCGATCACCCGCCCAGCCTTCGAGCACGGTGATCTCGTCCTCGCGCAGTTCGCGGCCGAGGCCGACCAGCTCGGCGGTGTGCCGCGCGATCCGCTCGACCTGCGCGCGGGTCTTGTCCAGCGTCGCGGAGGCGTCGATGCCGATGACGCGCCGCGGCCGGTCCTGCCCGGCGAACCCGGCGATCATGCCCGCGTGGGTGGAACCGGTGACGGTGCAGACGACGATGGTGTCGAAGAAGACCCCGAGCTGCTCCTCCTGCTGCGCGACCTCGTCGGCCCAGCCCGCGAAGCCGAGCCCGCCGAGCCGGTGCTCCGACGCTCCGGCCGGGATGCCGTAGGGGGTGCCGCCCGCGGCCCGCACCTCGTCCATCGCCTCTTCCCAGGACTCGCGGATGCCGATGTCGAACCCGGCGGGGTCCAGCCGCACATCGGCGCCCATGATCCGGGACAGCAGGATGTTGCCGACCTTGTCGTTGACCGCGTCCGGCCAGTCCACCCACTTCTCCTGCACGAGCCGCGCCCCGAGTCCGAGCTTCGCGGCCACCGCGGCGACCTGGCGGGTGTGGTTGGACTGGTAGCCGCCGATGGACACCAGCGTGTCGGCGCCGGAGGCGAGCACGTCCGGGACGATGTACTCCAGCTTGCGGGTCTTGTTGCCGCCGTAGGCGAGCCCGGAGTTGCAGTCCTCCCGCTTCGCCCAGATCCGCGCCCCGCCCAGATGGGTGGTGAGCCGGTCCAGCGGGTGGATCGGACTGGGCCCGAACAGCAGCGGGTAGCGGGGGAAATCGGCCAGCGGCATGACATCTCCTAGATCTCGATCGCCCGGGGGCGTTGATCGCCCGCCAGATCGTGCGGGTCGCCCCGGCCGCGCGCCACCCCCGTCCCGCGCACCGGGACCGCCGCACCCACCCGCGGCGCGCTGACCAGCGTCGAAAGCCTGGAAGCGCGCCGCGGATCACACCGCCACACCGATCACCGCAATTCTCCCGGCAGCAACCCGAACACGGCGGTGTCGCGCCGCCCGCGCCGGAACCGCTGGTGCGAGCGCAGCACCCCTTCGAACGTGAATCCGCACCGTTCGGCGACCCGCCGGGACGAGGAGTTGGTCGGCTCGCAGGTCAGCTCCAGGCGGGCGAGGCCGAGGTCGTGGAAGCCCCACGCCGCCAGCAGGCGAACGGTCCCCGTGGCCGCACCGCGCCCGCGCGAGTCCGCACCGAGCCAGTACCCGATCCGGGCGCGCAGCTGCGCCAGGTCCACGTCGTAGAGCGCAGCGCCACCGAGGACCGTGCCGAGATCGTGCGGATCGACCACGGCGAACGCCAGCCTCTCCCCGCGGAGCCGCGCCTGTTCGTCCGCGGCCGCCCGGTCCCGCAGGTGCTCCGCGGTGAACGGTTCCGGGTGCGGCCAGGAGTAGCGCAGGCACAGCGGATCGGAGAAGGCGGCGAATCGTTGCGGCACATCGGCCGTGCGCCACGGCCGCAACGCCACGGTGCCGTCGGTGAGCGGGGGATTCGGGAACTCCAGTACGGCCACCACCGCACCTTCCCGCGAAGCGCACCGCATTTCCAGGCGTGGCGATCGCCTCCGAGGGCGAATCCGATCGACGGCCGAACCCGCACCGACCGGCTGCCACCGACCGGCTGCCACCGACCGGCTGCGTGGCCCGCTCGGCGGCTGCTCGGTCACCGAGGTGGCGGGGCGGCGTGCGGTACGACGTGCGGGATCACGGAGAAGGGGAGGTTCCGGGCGCACGAGGCCGAAAACGGAAGGGATCGCCCGCTCACCCGGGACGATCGCTGACCGGCGCAACACGTCGGGCGTGGCCGGTCGCTCCGGCCGGCGTCGTTCGTGGCCGAGCTCGTCACCGGTCGTTCTGCGGCAGGTTCCGGCCGAGGAAGTCGCGGATGAGGTCGGTGGCGGTGTCGAGGTGGCTTTCGAGGGCGAAGTGCCCCGCGTCGAGCAGGTGGATCTCGGCGTCGGGCAGGTCCTCGGCGAAGGCGCGGGCGCCGTCCGGCCCGAAGATCTCGTCGTTGCCGCCCCACACCGCGAGCAGCGGCACCCGGCTGTCCCGGAAGTACTCGTGCACCCGCGGGTAGAGCGCCACGTTGCTCGGGTAGTCGCGGAACAGCCGCAGCTGCACCGCGTCGTTGCCGGGCCGCGAGAGGAGGGCGTGGTCGTGGTGCCAGGTGTCCGGGCTGACCAGGCTGGGGTCCGGGACGCCGTGCAGGTACTGCCACCGGATCGCCTCGATGCCGAGGGCGCCGCGCACGGCCTGCTCGTTCTCCGGCGCGGGATCGGCGGCGTAGTCCCAGATCGGCGCCCAGAACTCGGGGACGAAACCGGCTTCGTAGGCGTTGCCGTTCTGGCTGATGATCGCGGTGATCCGCTCGGGGCGGCGCAGCGCGAGCCGCCAGCCGACCGGGGCGCCGTAGTCCTGCACGAGGACGGCGCACTCCCGCACGTCCAACCGGTCGAGCAGCTGCTCGGTGATCGTGGTGAGCGCGTCGAAGCCGTAGTCGAACTCGTCGGCGGGCGGCGCGTCGGACCGCCCGAAGCCGAGGTGGTCGGGGGCGAGGACGTGGTAGCGGTCGGCGAGCGCCGGGATGAGCCCGCGGAACATGTGCGAGCTGGTCGGGTAGCCGTGCAGCAGCAGCACGGTCGGGTGCTCGCGGGAGCCGGCTTCGCGGTAGAAGACCTCGTGACCGTCGATGGTCGCGGTCCGGTGGTGCACAGCAGGCATCGTAACCCCATCAGTTGGTTTTTATTGGTTAGGTGCGGAACGCTAGAGCGCATCCTGCTAACCTGTCAACAGGTGACGATGCGGTTAGGTTGGTGTGATGGTCGACGACGTGGAACTGCTGCTGGCGCTGCTCAACAGCAGGCCGGTGCTCGACGGAACCGAACGGGACGAGCTCGCCACCGACGACGCCGGCCGGGCGTGGGCCGCCGCGCACGGCGGCACCGGCGGCGCCGGAGAGCTGCGGCTGCTGCGGCAAGTTCGGGACGGGCTCACCGACGTCGCGCTCGGCCGGCGACCGCCCTCCGCGCTCGCCGGAGCGCTCGACGGGGTCCACCGGCGTCCGGTGCTCGACGACGACGGCCTGAGCTGGGAGCTCGCCGCCGCTGACGACGTGCTGCTCCCGGCTCGGGCCGTGCTGGCGTGGGCCTGGGTCGCGGAGAACCTGCCCGGGCGGTTGCGGCCCTGCGGCAACGACGAGTGCCGGCTGTTCCTGCTCGACCGGAGCAAGGCGAACAGGGCCCGCTGGTGCTCGATGGCCACCTGCGGCAACCGGATGAAGGCCCGGCGGCACTACGAGCGCACGCGGAAGTCCACTTCGGACTGATCGTCACGAGCTCGTCGTCACGTGCTGATCCACCTGGTCGCGGGACCTCCGGCGGGACCGGAACGCCGTCGTGGCCAGCGACGCGAACAGCGCGAGCGCGGCGAACCCGGTCAGCACCGCCGGGATCGACCAGGGCGCCGCCGGGTCCGCGGAGGCCCCGACCAGCCACGGGTGCGTGACGTTCGCGGCCATGCACCCGGTCAGCAGGATCGAGTTGGCCAGCTGCGCGCGGTGGGTGACGGTACCCAGCCAGGCCAGCGTCGTGGGCAGCACCGGACCCAGCGCGAACCCGGCCGCCGCGTAGCACAGCACCGGCGCCGAACCGGAAGCCGCGAGCGAGAACATCGCGACGGACACCGCGAGCGAGGTGCGGATCAGCAGGGCCGGGTGCAGGTTCTTCGCCGCCAGCGGGATGATCACCCGCCCCGCGGTCAGCCCCGCCCAGAACAGCGCCGTGGACCGCGCCGCCGCGTCCGGGTCCATCCCGGACCAGGTGAGGTGCGTGCTCGCCCACGCGCCGACCGCGGTCTCCAGCCCGTTGTAGCAGACCCCGACGATCACGAACGGTGCCGAGACCGCCAGCACGGTCCGGATCGAGCTCCACCCGGCGCCGGAGCCGGTCCCGGGTTCGCGCCGCCGCGCCGCGCAGCACCCGGCCGCCGCCCAGCAGCACGCCGTGACCACGGCGATCGCCACCAGCGTCCACCGCACGTCGACCGCCGCGGTGGCCGCCGTCGCGAGCGGACCGATGATCGCGCCGATGCCGAACGCCGCCTGCAAGAGGTTGATCATCAGCACGTTGTGCTTGCCGAACGCGCTCGCGAACGTGGTGTTGAGGTAGAGCGCGATCCCGCCGTAGCCGAACCCGGCGATGATGATCGCGGTGACGAACAGCGCCCAGCTCGGTGCCACGCCGGCCCCGCCCAGCCCGCCGGCGAACAGCACCAGCAGGCCGAGCACGGTGGGTCTGGGCGGGAGCCGCCGATCGGCCAGGCCGCATCCGAGGGTGGAGAACAGCGCGCCGACGTTGAACGCGACGATCGCGAACCCGCTGGCGGCGACGCCGATGTCGTACCGCTCGCGCAGGAACGGCAGCGCGGCTCCCAACGCGGCGACCGCCGCACCCAGGGCCACTATGAGCGCGAAGCCCGCTATCACGCCGCCGATGCTGGGCCGCCCGCCGACGTGGGCGCGGGCGTCGACGGATCCTCGCCCGGGGCCGCTCATCGGTCGGCGCCGAACGCGTCGAGCGGGCCGCAGACCGCCGAGGGAAAGGGGAATTCGTCGATGGGCACCGTCGACCTCCTCCGGAACCGGTGATGTCGCGCTTGTGCAACTCGGCATCGCGCGCTGTGGAGTTCGGAGGCTAGCTCAGGTGAATCGGTGCGCGGGATCGCCCGGCGGAGTGGATCTAGCGTGCGATTCGTTGAGATCGTCCGGCTGAATTCGTGTTATCTCATCAGTATTCGGATGTGGCGGGGAGGTGTACGAAAAATTGTCGTTGCGGCGGCAAGGGTTGCGTTCGTTGGCAGGTTTGACCAGCTAGTACTGGTACTCCGAGGGTGGATTCTCCGTTCGGTGAGCCGACTGCCGCGCTCCGATCGTGACTCGGCACGGTGTTCTTCGGGGGCGGTTTCAGCATTCCTGACGCACCGCCGGAGAGACCGTTCTCGGCGTTTTCGGAGACCGGAGGGGCTGCTTTTTCGGAGTGTGGTATCGGGTCGCGCGGAATTGGCCGACCGCGTGATTCCGCCGAACTGCGAAGAATGGGGACGCGGTGTGGTCCTCCGCGGTCTCGGTGGGCGGGGGCCGCGTGCCGGGGTGTCGGGAGGCGCGGGCTCTTCCGGGGTGCCGTCACCTGGGCGGAGCGTTGGCCGCAGAACGTCCGGATATCGGTCGTCCCGTTCACATGGCGAGTTCTGCGCGGCATGCTGGTGTCGCGCTCCGCTGCGCGCGGTCCAGCGGGGGCGGCGGAATCGGGGCCCTGGCGGAGTATTGACACTCCGAGTCGGTGACGTCCAGACTGGCCGCTTAGTGATCACAATGTGAACTAATCATCCACCTAGTGCACGTCACCGATGTGACAGCCGTCCGAGCGCACCACCGCGGTGCCGGAGGTTCCGGGAGCGGCCCGAGCCCCGCGGTCCGGCGCACCGCGGCGATCCGCGTGAGCCGGCGCCGCCCCGACGCCCGCGCCCGTCCCGCGGCGCCCGCGCACGCCTTCCCCGAACGAGAGGACGACCTCCCAGTGAGCACGATGGACACCCCGGTCCGCGGCGCGGTCGAGGAGGACCTCGACCGCACGCTCGCGGCCGCCGCTGCCGCGGCCCCCGCCTGGGCGCGGCGCACCCCTGCCGAGCGCGCGGACGCGCTCACCGCCGTCGCCGACGCGCTCGATGCCGCAGCCGGGTCGCTGGTGCCCGTGGCGGTCGCGGAGTCGGGCCTGCCGGAGGGGCGGCTCACCGGCGAGGTCACCCGCACCACGGTGCAGCTTCGGATGTTCGCCGACCTGCTGCGGGACGGCTCCTACCTGCGGATCCGGTTCGACCACGAGGACCCGGACTCCGCGCTCGGGCACCGCCCGGACCTGCGGCGGGTGCTGCTGCCGATCGGGCCGGTGCTGGTGTTCGCCGCGAGCAACTTCCCGTTCGCGTTCTCGGTGGCCGGTGGGGACACCGCTTCCGCGCTCGCCGCGGGTTGCCCGGTCGTGCTCAAGGCGCACCCCGGGCACCCGGAGACCTCGCTGCGCACCTCGGAGGTCGTGCGCGACGCGCTCCGGTCGGCGGGCGCGCCGGACGGCACCTTCGCGCTGATCACCGGGATCGAGGACGGCCGGCGCGCCCTGGAGGACCCGCGGATCAAGGCGGCCGCGTTCACCGGATCCGTGGCGGGCGGCCGCGCGCTGTTCGACGTCGCCGCGGCCCGGCCGAACCCCATCCCGTTCTTCGGCGAGCTCGGCAGCATCAACCCCGTCGTCGTCACCGAGGAGGCGGAGCGCGAGCGCGGCGCGGACATCGCCCGCGGCTTCACCTCCTCGTTCACGCTCGGCGCCGGGCAGTTCTGCACCAAGCCGGGAATCCTGCTGGTGCCGGCGGGTTCCGGGCTCCCCGCCCGCATCGCCGAGCTGGCCGCGGAGGTCCCGGCGGCCCGGATGCTCACCACGAAGATCGCGGACGGCTACCGGGCGCGGCTCGACGAGGTCGCCGCGCTCGACGGGGTCGAGGTGTTGGTGCGTGGTGCGGAGCAGCGCACCGAGTCCGGGGTGCCCGCGTTCGCGCCCGCGCTCGTGCACGCCGGTTCCGCGTCGACCCTGCTCGACGGGGCGCTGCTGGAGGAGACGTTCGGGCCGACCGCCGTGATCGCCGAGTACGCCTCCGACGAGGAGCTGCGGCAGGTGCTGGCCGCGATCGACGGAAGCCTCACCGCCACCGTCCAGACCTCCGGCGATCCCGGGCCCGCCGAACGGGACCGGCTGCTCCCCATCGTCGAGCTCGTCGCGGACCGCGCCGGGCGGGTCGTGTTCGACCAGTGGCCGACCGGGGTGGCGGTGACGGCCGCGCAGCAGCACGGCGGCCCGTACCCGGCGACGACCGCCCCGTCGCACACCTCGGTGGGCACCGCGGCGATCGACCGGTTCCTGCGCCCGGTCACCTTCCAGAACGCCCCCGACTCCCTGCTGCCACCGCTGCTGCAGGCGGCGAACCCGCTGGGCGTCCCCCGTTCCGGGGAGGGCGCGGGCTGAACCTGCGCCACGACGACCGGTGCGAGCGCGGGGAAGGGCCGCACGGAACGGGAGCGCACCGGTTCGCGGCGGGAGCGGGTGCAGGGGACGTGCCCGCTCCCGTTCGGACCACCTGAGGAGGAGTGGATCGTGCTGCCGACGACGATGACCGCAGTGCACCTGACCGGCCACGGCGGGGTGGACGTGCTGGAGTACCGCACCGACGTCCCGGTGCCCCGGCCCGGCCCGGGCGAGGTGCTGATCCGGGTGGCCGCGGCGGGCGTGAACAACACGGACGTCAACACCCGGATCGGCTGGTACTCGAAGTCCGTGGCCGCCGCGACCGGTGCCGGTGCGGCGGCGGGCGTCGCCGGGCTCGACGGCGCGGACGCCTCCTGGTCGGGTGCCGCGCTCCGCTTCCCGCGCATCCAGGGCGCGGACGTCTGCGGCCACGTCGCCGACGTCGGCGCGGGCGTCTCCCGCGACCGGATCGGGCAGCGGTGCTGGTGCGGAACCTGCTGCGCAGCCCGGTCGGCTTCCGGCCGTTCGAGTGCTGGACGTTGGGCAGCGAGTGCGACGGCGGGTTCGCGCAGTTCACCGTCGCGCCCGATCGGGACACCTACGCGGTGCGCAGCGACTGGAGCGACGCGGAGCTGGCCGCGGTGCCGTGCGCCTACTCGACCGCGGAGAACATGCTGCACCGGGCCGCGGTCGGTGCGGAACGGGTGCTCGTCACCGGCGCGTCCGGCGGAGTGGGCCTCGCCGCCGTGCAGCTGGCGAAGCGGCGCGGGGCCGAGGTGATCGCGGTGTGCGGGGCGGTGAAGGCCGACGCGGTCCGGGCCCAGGGCGCCGACGAGGTCGTCGACCGCGGTGCGGACCTCGTCGAGGCGCTCGGCACGTCCTCGGTCGACGTGGTGCTCGACCTGGTCGGCGGACCCGCTTTCCCGTCGCTGCCGGAGGTGCTGCGCCCCGGCGGGCGCTGCGCGATCTCCGGGGCGATCGGCGGCCCGCACACCGAGGTCGACCTGCGCACGGTGTACCTCAAGGACCTCGCGGTGCTCGGCTGCACGTTCCAGGAGGACGAGGTCTTCGCGAACCTCGTCGGCTACGTCGAGCGCGGCGAGGTGCGGCCGGTCGTCGCCCGCACCTACCCGCTGGCGGAGATCGCCCGCGCGCAGCGGGACTTCGCCGCGAAGGACCACGTCGGGAAGCTGGTGCTCCTGCCACCCGCCTGACGAGCCCGGCCCGGACGCTCACGAGGAAGGTGCCAGATGCGGATAGCGAAGATCGACCTCTACCAGGTGGACCTGCCGTACTCGGGCGGTGTCTACGCCCTCTCCGGCGGGCGGACCTACGAGTCCTTCGACGCCTCGATCGTGCGGATCACGTGCGACGACGGAACCGAGGGCTGGGGTGAGAGCACCCCGTTCGGCTCCACCTACGTCGCCGCGCACGCCGCGGGTGTCCGCGCGGGCGTCGCCGAGCTGGCGCCCGCGCTGCTGGGACGCGACCCGCGGGCGGTGGACCGGATCGGCGACGTCATGGACGACGTGCTCGTCGGGCACCCGCACGCGAAGACGCCGCTGGACGTGGCGTGCTGGGACGCGTTCGGAAAGTCGGTCGGCCTGCCGGTGTGCGCACTGCTCGGCGGCTCGTGGGACGTCCCGATGCCGATGATCTCCTCGATCCACGCGGGGGAACCGGAGGAGATGCGGCGGCGGGTCGCCGACCACCGGGCGCGCGGCTACCGCGGCCACTCGATCAAGATCGGCGCGCTGGACGGCGAAGGCGGGCCCGCGCTGGACGCCGAACGCATCGCCGCCTGCCTGGCCGATCGGCGCGCCGGCGAGTACTTCGTGGTGGACGCGAACTGCGGGCTGCTGCCGGAGACGGCGCTGCGGATGATCCGGCTGCTCCCGGAAGGCCTGGACTTCACCTTGGAAGCGCCCTGCGCGACGTGGCGGGAGACGGCGTCGCTGCGCCGCCGGTGCCCGGTCCCGATCGTCGTCGACGAACTCGCCCAGGCCGACGGGGACCTCGCGCACCTGGTCGCGGCGGACGTCGCCGACGGGATCGGGCTGAAGATCTCCAAGGCGGGTGGCCTGACCCCGAGCCGGCGCCACCGGGACCTCTGCCGCGCGGCCGGGCTCACCGCGAGCGTGCAGGACACCGTGGGTTCGGACATCGCGTTCGCCACGATCCTGCATCTGGGCGCCACCGTGCCGCCGAGGCTGCTGCGCTGCGTGCTCAACTGCGCGGACATGGTCACCCGGCGCACGGCGGACTCGGGCGCCCGGATCATCGGCGGGAGAGTGCTGCCCGGAACCGCACCCGGTCTCGGCATCGAGGTCGACCGGGAGGTGCTCGGCGCTCCGATCGCGAGCTGGGGCGGCTGACCCCGGCCGGACCGCGGGGCGGCGCGGGGCGGTACCGCGGACGGCTCCGCCCGGCCGTGAGTTCGTCGGGCCGGCGGTGAGTTCCCGGCGACCCGGGCGGGCGTGGTTACGATCCGGCGGTGGCGAGTGGTTCTGGTGAGCGGGCGCGGTTGCTGGGCCTGACGCGCGAGTTCGTCCTGGCGCGCGGGGTGATCGGGTTGTCGTTGAGCGAGCTGGCGCGGGGGATCGGCTCGAACAACCGCATGCTGCTCTACCACTTCGGTTCGCTGGACGAGCTGCTCGGCGCGGCGATCGACGAGATCCTCGGCGGCACGGTGCTGCTCGACCGGCTCGCGGAGCTGCTGCGCGGGCCGGGCGGGACCGCGGATCGGCTCGCGGCCGCCTGGGGGCACCTCGCCGACCCCGAGCGGCTGCCGCACCTGCGGTTGTTCTTCGCGCGCGTCGGCATGGCCGTCGACCTGCCCGACAAGTACGCCGGGTTCCTCGCGGAGGTCCGCGACCGGTGGACCGCGGTGGTCGCCGAGGCGTTGCGGGACGCGCCGGAGGTCGCGGATCCGGAGGCGACCGCGGTCGCGGTGGTCGCGCTGTGGCGCGGGTTGCAGCTGCAGCTGATCTGCGGTGAACCGCGGTCCCGGGTGGACGCGGCGCACGTCCGCGCCATCGGCGGGCTGCTCGGATAGGGTACGACTAGAAGTGAATCGTTCAGTTCACTTTTGAGGAGTCGTGCCATGACGGACCCGTTCATCCCGGCGCTGCCCAAGGCCGAGCTGCACGTCCACCTGGAAGGGACGCTGGAACCGGAGCTGCTGTTCGCGCTCGCCGCCCGCAACGGCGTCGACCTGCCCTGGCCGGACGTCGAGCAGGTGCGCGCCGCCTACGAGTTCACCGGCCTGGAGCACTTCCTCGCCCTGCTGTTCCGGGCGGCGTCGGTGCTGCGCACCGGCCAGGACTTCTACGACCTCGCGCACGCCTACCTGGCCCGCGCCGACGCCGACGGGGTGCGCCGCGCCGAGATGTTCCTCGGCGTGCAGACCTTCCTCGACGCCGGCGTGCCGATCGCCGACCAGCTGGACCCGGTGCTGGCCGCGATCGACGACGCCCGGGCCGAGTGCGGCATCGACGGCGCGCTGCTCGTCACCAGCCAGCGGCACCGCACGCAGGGCGCCGCGCTGGAAGTCCTGGACCTGATCCGGCCCTGGGGCGAGCGGGTGCTGGGTGTCGGGCTCGGCGCGGCCGAGCGCGGCAACCCGCCGGCCAAGTTCGCCGACTACTACGCGACCGCCCGCGCCCGCGGCTACCGCACCACGATCCACGCGGGCGAGGACGGGCCCGCCGAGTACGTGCGCGAAGCCCTCGACGTGTGCAGGCCGGACCGCATCGACCACGGCGTCGCCGCCATCGACGACCCGGAGCTGGTGGCGCGGCTGCGCGATGCGGCGGTGCCGCTGACCGTCTGCCCGTTGTCGAACGTCGCGTTGCGCGTGGTGCCCTCGATGGCGGCGCACCCGCTGCGCGCCCTGGTCGAGGCCGGGGTGCTGGTCACCGTCAACTCGGACGACCCGCCGTACTTCGGCGGCTACCTCAACGACAACTACGAGGCGGTGCGCGCCCACCTCGGGCTGGGCCGCGCCGCGCTGGCCGAGCTCGCCCGGAACGGATTCCGCGCGTCCTTCGACGATCCGGCGCGGATCGCCGCGCACGTGGCCGATGTCGACCGGTGCGCGGCGGCGTTCCCGGAACCGTGATCGAACCGGCGTCGCGGCCCCCCCCCCCGGGGGGGGGGCCCCCGGGGGGCCGGGGGGTTTAAAAAAAAAGCCGCCCCCGCCGCCCCAACACCAAGCGGGGGGGGCGGGTGGGG
>NZ_JAIUKB010000002.1:0-48948 GCF_020176785.1 Saccharopolyspora sp. 6V
GCGCCTTTCGCCGCGCGGGGGGGTTGCCCGCGCCCGGGGGCGGTGGCCCCCGGGGGGGGGGGGGGGTCCCGGCCCCGGTCCCCCCCCGGGCGGCGCCCCCCCCCCGGGGGGGGGGCGCCCGCGCGGGAGCCGCGTCGTCCTGTTCGGCACGGGGTCGTGCTGCTGCCGGTGGCCGCGCGGTGGGGCTGGTGCTCATCCGACGCACCCCGGCGGCGTGCGATCGCGAGTGCGGCGCTAGCTGATCTGGCATGTTCAGAATATGAACGAACCGGGCTCATTGTGCGGCGAGGCGGGCTGCTCGTCAAGGGTCGATGCGGGCGAATTCCGCGGGACTTCGGTTGGGGAGGCCGAATCGAGTTCGGGTGGGGTGCTTGACGGCGACGGAGGTCACTGCCACTCTGGATTGAACGTAACGGTCACTATGTGAACGCATCTCCCCGGTGTCGAGTCCCGGCGGAAGGACGGCGATCGCAGCCGGACCGACGAACCATCCCGTGCCGAGGAGAACCGATGTCCGAGCTCGCCGAAGCCCGCACCGCACTCGCCCGCGGCGGCATGGTCCTCGTCGTCGACGACGAGGACCGCGAGGACGAAGGCGATCTGATCATGGCCGCCGAGCACGCGACCACCGACGACGTCGCCTTCTTCCTGGAGCACACCTCCGGATTCCTGTGCGTCGCCGTCGACGAGGAGCGGTCCCGCGACCTCGGCCTCGACCTGATGGTCACCGCCAACACCGAGAGCCACGGCACCGCGTTCCTCGTCAGCGTCGACCTCAAGCACGGGACCGGCACCGGCATCAGCGCGGGGGACCGCGCCGCCACCATCCGCGCCCTCGCCGATCCGCGGACCGCGCCGCAGGACCTCGCCCGCCCCGGGCACGTGCTGCCGCTGCGGGCCAAGGCGGGCGGCGTGCGGGAACGCGCCGGGCACACCGAAGCCGGCGTGGAGCTGTGCCGCCTGGCCGGGGCGAGCGGCGCCGCGCTGCTCTGCGAGATCGTGACCCCCGACCGGCGCGACATGATGCGCCGCCCCGCGCTCGACGACTTCGCGGCGCGGCACGGCATCCCGATGGTGACGATCGCCCAGCTCGTCGAGCACGCGCGCACCTCAGGTCCGGCGATCGCGCGGACCGGGCGGGCCGAGCTCCCCACCGAGCTCGGCACCTTCCAGGCCACCACCTACCGCGGTGCGGGCGACGTCGAGCACCTCGCGCTGACGATGGGCGACCCGTTCGACGCGGGAGCGCCGCTGGTGCGGCTGCACAGCGAATGCCTCACCGGCGACCTCGCCGGATCGCTGCGCTGCGACTGCGGCAGCCAGTTCCGGATGGCGATGAGCGCCATCGCCGAGGAGGGCCGCGGCGCGCTGATCTATCTGCGCGGCCACGAAGGACGCGGCATCGGGCTCGGGCGCAAGCTGCGGGCCTACGAGCTCCAGCAGCACCGCGGGCTGGACACCGTCGAAGCGAACGTGGAGCTCGGGCTGCCCGTCGACGGCCGCGACCACGCCGACGCCGCGCGCATCCTGCACGACCTCGGCGCGGGCTCGGTGCGGCTGATGACGAACAACCCCGACAAGGTCCGGGCCCTCGCCGACCACGGCATCACCGTCGCCGAGCGGATTCCCCTCGAAGCATCGGAGAACCCGCACAACGCCGGCTACCTCGCCACCAAGCGCGCCCGCATGGGACACCTGCTGCACGCCTGATCCCGCTCCCGGCGGGCCCGCGGGAGCGGAACCTCGGGCGGTCGCCGGTGATCTCCCCGGCACACGGGGGAATTCGGCACGAAGTCCGCGGGCGAACCCGCGCGCACGTTCGGAGGAACACGGTGAAGATCGCGGAAATCCACGTCCACCAGCACGGACTTCCGGTCCGCGGCGGTGCCTACAAGATGGGCCACTCCGAAGTCCGGTTCCTGACCAGCACGCTGGTCCGGCTGGTCGCCGACAACGGGCTGGTCGGCTGGGGCGAGACCTGCCCCGTCGGGCCGCTGTACGCCGAGGCCCACGCGGCCGGTGCGGTCGCGGCGCTCCGCGAGATGGCATCGGGACTGCTCGGCGCCGACGTGCTGCCGGTCCCGCTGCACCGGCGGATGGACGGGCTGCTGCACGGGCACCGCTACGCGAAGGCGGCCGTCGACATCGCCGCGCACGACCTGCTCGGCAAGCACCTCGGCGTCAGCGTGTCCGACCTGCTCGGCGGCGCGCTCGTCGATCGGGTGCCGTCCTACGCCGCGCTCGGCGTCGGGCCGCCGGACGACACCGCCCGCCTCGCCGCGGAGAAGCGCGCCGAAGGCTACCCGCGGTTGCAGGTCAAGATCGGGGGCAGGCCGGTCGACGAGGACGTGGCCGCCGTCCGCAAGGTCGGGGAGGTGCTGCGCGGAACCGGCGTGCGGCTCGCCGTCGACGGCAACCGCAGCCTCGGCACCCGGGACGCGCTGCGGCTGAGCCGGGAGTGCGCGGACGTCCCGTTCGTGCTGGAACAGCCCTGCGACACCCTCGACGAACTCCGCACGATCCGCCCGCTGCTCGCCCACCCGCTGTACGTGGACGAGAGCAGCACCGGGCTGGACGTGGTGGTCGGCGCCGCGGGAACCGGCCTGGTCGACGGTTTCGGCGTGAAGATCACCCGGGTCGGCGGGCTGCACCCGATGCGCGCGGTGCGCGACGTCTGCGCGGCGCGGAACCTCCCGCACACCTGCGACGACTCGTGGGGCGGCGACATCATCGCCGCCGCCTGCGCCCACGTCGGCGCGACCACCCGCCCGGAACTGCTGGACGGCGTGTGGATCGCCGCCGACGGCATCGACGGGCACTACGACGACGAGCACGGCGTCCGGATCGACGCGGGCCACATCGCGGTGCCGCAAGGCCCCGGGCTCGGCGTCGAACCCGCGGACGGCCGCTTCGGCGACCCGGTCGCCTCCTGCTGAAGGACCGGTCCACGCGCAACCGGCCGCCCGGGGAGGCGAGCCGGGGAACGAACGCACGCAACAGGAAGGGTTCCGGAATGTCGCCGCAACTGAGTGGAGTTCTCACCGCCCTGCCGACCCCGTTCACCTCCGGCGGCGAAGTCGACGTGGCCGCGCTGGGCCGCGTGGTCGACCGCAGCATCGACGGCGGGGTCGACGGCCTCGTCGCCTGCGGCTCCACCGGCGAGTTCGCCGCGCTCGACGAGGACGAGCGCCGCCTGGTGGTGGAGACCGTCGTCGAGCGGGCCGCCGGGCGGGTGCCCGTCGTCGCCCAGACCGGCGCCGTCAGCACCGAGCAGGCCATCCGGCTCTCGCAGCACGCCCAGCGGTGCGGGGCCTCCGTCGTGATGCTGGTGACCCCGTACTACGAACCGCTCACCGAAGCGGAGACCGAGCAGTACCTGCGCACCGTCGCCGCCTCCGTCGACATCCCCGTGATGCTCTACAACCTGCCCGCGATCACCGGCGTCGACCTGTCCCCGGAGGTCGTCGGACGGCTGGCCCGCGAGGTCGACAACATCCGCTACATCAAGGACACCAACGCTGACATGTCCCGGCTGCGGCAGTTCGTCCACCACCACGGGGACGTGATCACCACCTTCGGCGGCTGGGACACGCTGATCCTCGCCGCGCTCACCGAGGGCGCCGCCGGTGTGGTGGCGGGCAGCGCGAACCTCGTGCCCGCCGAACTCGTCTCCGTGCACCGCGCGCTGCGGGCGGGGGAGCTCGACCGCGCCCGCGCCGAATGGGCGCGGCTGCACCCGCTGATGGACTCGCTGATGACGGTGCCGTTCATCCCCGCCGTGAAGGCCGTGCTGAACGCGGCGGGCCTGCGGGTCGGCAGCCCGCGCAGCCCGCTGCTGGACCTGCCGCCGGACACCGCGCGGCGCGTCACCGCGCAGGCCGCTGCGGCGCGCGGCGAGACCCCGGCCGGCGGCGGCGCACCGGCCGGAGGTGGCGCACCGGAGCCCGCGGCGGTCCGCCGGTCCACCGACGCGCGCCCGCTCGCCGCGGCGGCCGAACTGCCCCCGGCGCGCCACTTCATCGCGGGCGGCTACGCGGATTCCACCTCGACGCGACTGCTCGACGTCATCGATCCCTGCACCGAACAGGTCCTCTGCCACACCCCGGACGGCACCACCGAGGACGTGGATCGGGCCGTCGCCGAAGCCGTCGCGGCGCGCGGATCCTGGGCGCGGCGGGTTCCGAAGGATCGTTCCGACGTGCTGCACGCCATCGCCGGCCGGGTCGAGGCCAACGGCGATCTGCTGGCACGGCTGGAATCCGCGAACACGGGCAAACCGCTCGCAGTCGCCCACGACGACATCGCGGGCACCGTCGACACGTTCCGGTTCATGGCGGGAGCGGTGCGCTCCACCACCTCGATGTCGGCGGGGGAGTACCTCGACGACCACCTGTCGCTGGTGCTGCGCGAACCGGTCGGCGTGGTGGGCGTGGTGACGCCGTGGAACTACCCGCTGATGATGGCGGCCTGGAAGGTCGCGCCGATCCTGGCCGCGGGCAACACCTGCGTGCTCAAGCCCTCCGAGATCACACCCGTGACGACGGTGAAGTTCGCCGAACTGGTGGCGGACCTGCTACCGCCCGGGGTGCTCAACATCGTCACCGGTCGCGGCGACGTGGTCGGCGCGCGGCTCTCGTCGCACCCGGACGTGGACCTGGTGGCGCTGACCGGATCGGTGCCCAGCGGCCGCGCCGTGGCCCGCGCCGCCGCCGAGGACCTCAAGCGGGTGCACCTGGAACTCGGCGGCAAGGCGCCGGTGGTGGTGTTCGAGGACGCCGACCTGGCCGCCGTCGCGGAAACGCTGCGCACCGCGTCGTTCTGGAACTCCGGGCAGGAATGCGGTGCCGCGTGCCGCGTGCTGGTGCACGAATCGGTGGCGGCGGAGCTCGCCGAGCACCTCGTGCGCGAGGCCGCGACGCTCGTCACCGGTGAGCCGGCGGTGGACGGTGCGGAACTGGGCCCGCTGGTGTCCAAGGCGCACTTCGACCGGGTGCGCGGCTACCTGGAGCGCGCGCAGCGGGACGGGGCGCGCGCCGCGCTCGGCGGTGCGGCGCTGGACGGGCCGGGCTACTTCGTCCCGCCGACCGTGCTCGTCGACGTGCCCGAAGGTGCCGAGATCGCCCGGGAAGAGGTCTTCGGTCCCGTCGTCACGGTCGAGACGTTCCGCGACGAGGACGAGGCGATCCGGCGCGCCAACGACGTGCCCTACGGGCTGGCCGCGTCGGTGTGGACGGAGAACGCGCGGCGCTCGCACGACGTTCCCGCGCGCCTGGACGCGGGCACGGTCTGGGTGAACTCGCACCTGGCGTTGGCCAACGAGGTTCCGTGGGGCGGGTTCAAGGGATCCGGGTACGGCCGCGACCTGTCGCTCTACGCGCTGGAGGACTACTCCCGCACCAAGCACGTCATGCACAACCACGCTCGCTGACCGCCCGCCCGGCTCCGCCGATGCAAGGTCGGGCGGTGAAACCTCGGCGTTCTCCTCGCCGCGGGACCGGACGCGCCGGTGGCTCCGCCACGGCCCGGAACGCCGTCCGAACGGGAGAACGCCGAGGCGCCGCGGGCGGGGCCGATCGGGTCGCCGGTGCGGAGGGGAAGAAATCGCTCTGCTGGGGAGGAATCGGGAACCATCGTACTCGCCGGTGGGGGAATTCCCGCGCCCGGCCCGGAAATCTGCCGTGCGCGGTACCGCCACCTGGTTCAATGGCCGACGGCCGGGGCGTGGCGGATGGTCGGCGCGGCGTGCTTCGCGGCAGGAATGTGCGCGCGCCGCAACGGTTTTCGTACTTCACCTGCACCCGCGAGGAAAGCATCGTCGGCTGCCGCGGCGATTTCCCCGGGGTTCTCCCTCCGATGTGCACCGTCGACCGCCGAAAGGGTTGACTACCCCGCGCGACTCTGCCAAGTTTTCGGTCGCTGCGTTCGAAATATGAACACAGGTGGAGGTGTTGTCCTTCGAGGACGGCTCGCCGCCGCGGCCGTCCCACCGACGCTCGCGATCGCGCTTCCGAGCCGTGCCACGTCGAATCACGCCGACCGCCGGAGAGGGACAACGTTGTCCGAACCCAGGAGTGGCCGCCCGTCCTCGGGCGCGCGCAGGATCCGCGAAGAGGACTGCATCGTCGTCGACAGACCCGCGCTCATCCGCGCGCAGCTCGGCGCCGGCGTGGGCAACTTCATCGAGTGGTACGACATCGGGGTCTACGGCTACCTCGCCGTCACCCTGACCCAGGTGTTCACCGCGGGCATGGACGAACGGCTCGGGCTGCTGGTGACGCTGCTCGGGTTCGCCGTGTCGTTCCTGGTGCGACCGCTCGGCGGGATGATCCTCGGGCCGCTCGGGGACCGGATCGGCCGCCGCAAGGTCATGTTCTTCACCATCGCGCTGATGGCGGTGGCCACCACGCTGATCGGCCTGCTGCCGGGCACGGAGCAGATCGGCGCCTGGGCCGTGGTGCTGCTCTACCTGCTGCGCATCGCGCAAGGCTTCTCCACCGGTGGCGAGTACTCCGGTGCGCTGACCTACGTCGCGGAGTTCTCCCCGGACCGGACCCGCGGCTTCTGGACCTCGCTGCTCAACAGCGGTTCGCAGCTCGGCTTCGCCGCGGGCGCCGGCGTGGTCGCCGCGACATCCGGCATCACCACCCACTTCTGGGGCCAGGACGCCATGGTCAACGGGGGCTGGCGGATCCCGTTCCTGCTGGCGTTCGTCCTCGGCGCCGTCGCGCTGCTGCTGCGCAGCCGCATCGAGGAGTCGCCCAGCTTCGAGGCCGCCCAGGCGAAGACGGCGGAGCAGGCGGCCAACCCGCTGTTCACGCGGCACAAGCTGCCCGGGGTGTTCAAGTTCTACTGGCCGCAGGTCGTGGTCGGCCTCGCGCTGATCGGCGCGGACGGCGCGTCCTCGTACACGCTGACCAGCTACATGCCCACCTACCTCGAAGTCGAGGTCGGCATCGCCACCACGCACACGGCGATCGCCACCGTCGCCATCCTGCTGCTGCAAGCCGTGCTGCTGCCGGTGTTCGGGCGGATGTCGGACAAGCTGGGGCGGCGGCCGGTGTATGTGATGGCGGCCGTCGGGAACCTCGTGCTGCTGCTGCCCGCCTTCGCGCTGATGCGGGTCGGGGAGCCGTGGGCGTTGTACGTCGCGCTGGGGCTCGTGATGATCCCGTCGACGCTGTTCCTGTGCATGAACGCGGCCGTGATGGCCGAGCTGTACCCGACAGCGTCGCGGTACTGCGCCGTCGGGTTCACCCAGAACACGGCGACCTCGCTGTTCGGCGGCACCGTGCCGCTGGTCTCGCAGCTGCTGGTGGAGCTGACCGGCAACACCTACGCGCCCGCGTTCTACGTGATGTTCTTCTCCGCCATCGCGCTCGTCGCGGTGCTGTTCATGCGGGAGTCCGCGGCGCGCCCGCTGCTGGGCTCGGTCCCGGTCGTGGCCAGCGGCGCGGAGGCCCGCGAACTGGTCGAGGGCCAGGACGAGAACGAGCGCCTGGACACCTCGACGATGCTCCTGGCGCCCCTGCCGCCCGTCGAAGAGCGCACCTGAGCCGTGCCCGTTCCGCCGCCGCCGATCCGCGGCGGCGGGCCGGCGCGGCCCGGGCGTGCCGACGAGCCGGGGAGCCCTGACCGCCCGGGCGTGCTGTCGGCCCGGGCGCCTGGTCGGCCGGGCATCGTGACGGGCCCGGGCGCGCTGATTGACCGCGGCCGCCGCCGGGTAGGCGAGGGGCGTCGTCCCCGGCGCGCGGAGGTGGTCGTGTGAAGGCGTTGACCTGGCAAGGACCCCGGCAGGTCGAGGTGCGGGACGTTCCCGACCCGCGGCTGGAGGAGCCGACCGACGCGGTCGTGCGCATCACCAGCACCGCGATCTGCGGCTCGGACCTGCACCTCTACGAAGTGCTCACCCCGTTCATGACCCCCGGCGACGTCCTCGGCCACGAGCCGATGGGCGTCGTGGAGGAGGTCGGCTCGGCGGTGGACCACATCCGGCCCGGAGACCGGGTGGTGGTGCCGTTCAACATCTCCTGCGGGCACTGCTGGATGTGCTCGCGCGGCTGGTACGCGCAGTGCGAGACCACCCAGGTCCGCGACCAGGGCACCGGTGCGCCGCTGTTCGGCTACAGCGAGCTCTACGGCAGCGTTCCCGGCGGGCAGGCCGAGCTGATGCGGGTGCCGCAGGCGCAGTTCGGCCCGATCAAGGTGCCCGAGGGACCGCCGGACGTGCAGTTCCTGTACCTCTCGGACGTGCTGCCGACCGCGTGGCAGGCCGTCGAGTACGCCGACGTCCCGCCGGAGGGCAGCGTCGCGGTGTTCGGGCTCGGCCCGATCGGCCAGCTGTGCTGCCGCATCGCCGCGCACCGCGGGTTCCGCCCGATCGGCGTCGACCTGGTCCCGGAACGGCTGGACATGGCGCGGCGCCGCGGGATCGAGACCATCGACGTGTCCGAAGTGGACTCACCGGCGGACCGCATCCGGGAGCTGACCGACGGGCGCGGCACCGACTCGGTGATCGACGCCGTCGGGATGGAGGCGCACGGCTCCCCGGTCGGGGAACTCGCGCAGAAGATCGCCAGTGCGCTGCCGAGCGGGATCGGCGGGCCGATGATGGAGAAGGCCGGGGTGGACCGCCTCGCCGTCCTGCACCAGTGCATGGACGCGGTGCGCCGCGCGGGCACGATCTCGCTCAGCGGCGTCTACGGCGGCATGGCCGATCCGGTGCCGATGCTGACGCTGTTCGACAAGGGCGTGGCGGTGAAGATGGGGCAGGCGCACGTGAAGCGGTGGATCGACGACCTGATGCCGCTGGTCGGCGACGAGACCGATCCGCTCGGCGTGCACGACCTGGCGACCCACGACCTGCCGCTGGAGGACGCCCCGCACGCCTACGAGCTGTTCCAGAAGAAGCAGGACGACGCGATCAAGATCGTGCTGGAACCGTAGCCGCGGATCAGCCGAGCAGCGGCAGCAGGTGCTCCCGCGCCAGCCGCTGGGCGCGGTCCCGCTCGCCCGCCCGGATGGCGTCGGTGATCGCCGCGTGCTGGTCGACGAAGCTCGCGAACTCGGCGGGCGGCGTGGTGTCCCGGACGGACCGTTCCGCACCGTCGCGGATCGCGCGGTAGAAGTGGGTCAGGATCGGGTTGCGCGCCGCGTCGACGACGGCCCGGTGGAAGCGGGTGGACAGCTCGGTCAGGGCTTCCGCGTCGGCCCGCGCCAGCGCGTCCCGCGATTCGCCGAGGATGCCGTCCAGCCGCGCCAGGTCGTGCTCGTCGGCGCGCGTCGCGGCCAGCGCGGTCGCCTCGCCTTCGATGGCCAGCCGCACCTCCAGCACGGTGGCGAGGTCCTCGCCGCCGAGGAAGCGGCGCAGCACGGCGTCGAGCTCGGTGGTGGCGCGGACGAACGTGCCGCTGCCCTGCACGGTCTCCAGCACCCCGACGTGGACGAGCGCCTGCACCGCCTGGCGGAGGGTGATCCGGCTGACGCCGTGCTCGGCCGCGAGCTCGACCTCCTTCGGGATGCGCGATCCCACCGGCCACCGGCCGTCGGCGATGTTGTGCTGCAGGTTGCCGATCAACCGGCTCACCAGGGCGGACCTCTTGGGCGGCTCGCCGTCCGCGGTCATCGCGCGCACCTCCAGGTCCGGGCCGTCGACCCCCGGCGTTCGCCGAGATGGGGTTGCCCTTTAGCGTAGCGCGCTGAAAGGGTTGCCCTTTTCTCGTCTGGAGGAGCTGTGGTCGAAACGACGTCCTTGTTCCGGCGCGGTGCCGTGGTGGGCTGCCTGTTCGCCATGACGGCGATCGGCGCGCTGACCGCCGCGCACGGGCCGGCGATCCCCGCTTTCCGGGCCGAGCAGGGGATCGACGGGGCCACCGCCGCCGGCGGGCTCGCCGCGCAGTCGATCGGCGCCGTCGCGGGCATCCTGCTCAGCCAGGCCTTGTTGCGGCGCAGGGGGAACACCGCCGCGGTCGGCGCCTCGGCGCTGCTGGTGGCCGTCGGATCGGTCGCGATCGCGCTGGCCCCGTCGTGGCCGCTGATCCTCGCGAGCGCCGCCGTCGCCGGGCTCGGGCTCGGCGGGTGCGACGTGCTGATCACCCAGCTGCTGATCGTGGGCGCGGGCAGCCGCGGACCGGCGCTGGTCAACGTCGCGCACGCCTGCTTCGGCCTCGGCACGGCCCTGGCGCCCGCGGCGATCGCCGCGATCGGCGCGGAGCACTACCGGGTCGTGTTCGCGGGCATCGGCTCGCTCGCGCTCGTCGGGCTCGCCACCGTCCGCGGGATCTCGGCGGCACCGACCCCGCTGGAGCTGACCGCGCGGACCGCGGGCGACGCGGCACCGCGGCGGCTGGCGGGGACGGCGATCGTGCTGGGGTTCCTCGTGCTCTACGTGACCCACTTCGGCGTCCAGTCCGGCATCGGCAGCTGGGAGCCGACCGTCCTCGCCGAGCAGGGGTACGGCGCCGCGGCGGCGTCGCTGGCGACCTCCGGGTTCTGGCTCGCCATGGTCGGTGGGCGCTTCGCCGCCGCGTCGCTGAGCCGCCGGGTCCCGCTGCCGGCGCTGGTCGTGGCGAGCTGCGCGGGGATGGTGGCCGCGGCGGCGGTCGCCCTGCACGGACCGGCCACGGCCTGGGCCTACCTGCTCGCCGGGTTCTGCATCGGCCCGATCTTCCCGAACGGCCTGACCTGGCTGGCGGCGTCCGGGCACGCGCACGGCGGCAGGTTCGCCGCGGTGATCGCGGCCTCGATGATCGGCATGGCGCTCGCCCCGACCGGGCTCGGAGCCGTGATCGGCCGGTGGGGCACGCAGGCCGTGGCGCCGTCCGTCCTCGCCATTGCCGCGCTCGCGCTGCTGGCCGGCGGGTTCGTCACCGTCCTGACCCGCGCGGGCGCCCGACCCGAGGACGGCGGTAGCGCGGGCGGACGCGGTGGTGCGGTGCCGCGGAGCACCACCTCGGCCTGAACACCCGTCCGCGCGGGGCGGGACGTGCTGCCGCGCGAGGACCCCGAGCACCCGCCCGCACCGGGGCGCAAAAGTCGCAAAGAACGTTGAGCGCGGTGGTGGGCGGACCTAGCTTCGCGGTGGTCGTCCCGCACGAGGACCGGCCGGGAAGGAGCAGTGCCGATGCGTTCGCACCACCCCGCCCGTCAGTCGACGTCCACCCGCGCCGCCGCGGGAGGCACCGTCGTCGCCGCTCACGAATCCAGCTGCGCGGCCGGGCTGGACGTGCTGGAGCAGGGCGGCAACGCCGTCGACGCCGCGGTGGCGGCCGCTCTCGTCGCGGGGGTCGTCGAACCGACCGAGACGACCCTCGGCGGCTGCGGATTCCTGCTGCACCAGCCACCGTCCGGCGACGCCTGGTCGGTGGAGTTCGGGCCGAAGGCGCCGCTGCGCGCGCCCAGCACCTTGTTCGAGCTCGACCCGGACGCGGCGGCCGCGCCCGTCCTCGGCCTGGCACCGGTGGCGGGCAACGCGAACTTCGACGGCCCGCTCGCGTCCGGGGTGCCGCGGACCCTGCTGGGCCTGCTGGTGGCGCAGCAGCGGTTCGGCGTGCTGAGCAGGGACGCCGTGTGCGCACCCGCGGTGCGGGCGGCGCACGAGGGGTTCCCCGCCGACACCTGGTTCATCGGCGGCGCGCTGGCCGACGTGGACCGGCTCCGCGCGGACGAGCAGGCTCGCCGCACCTTCCTCGACGACCGGCTGCTCCCGATCGGTGCCCGGACGGCCACCGCCTACGGCGTCACCTTCGGCCCCCGGCCGCGGGTCACCCAGCCGGTGCTGGGGGAGTTGCTGGAGCGGGTCGCGGCGCTCGGCCCGGCCGCGCTCGTCGACGGCGAGGTCGCCCGGCAGCTCGTGGACACCTCCGCCGAACGAGGCGGGCTGCTCTCCGCCGCGGACCTGCGGGACGCGGCCCCGGAGATCCGGCGGCCGCTGGTGCTGCGCTACCGCGACGTGGACGTGGCCGTCCCCACCGCGCCCGGCGGCGGGTGGACCGAGCTGCAGGCGCTGGCGATCTGGCAGGCGCTGCACCCCGACCCGGCCCCGCCCACCGCGGGGCCCGAGCGGCTGCGGGAACTGGCGCTGGTGCTGCGGCACGCCTTCGCCGACCGCTACCACTGGTTCGGCGACCCGCGGGTCGTCCCGGTGCCGCTCGGCGGAACGCTCGACCCGGGCTACGTCGCCGACCTCGCCGAGCGGGTCCGCCGCGGCGAGGACGTCCCGGGATGGCGCGACGGGGCGCCGTGGCTCACCTTCGCGTCCCGCGCCGCGCACGACCCGTGGCCGTTCGACCCGGGCAGCGGCGACGCCCCGATCTGGCGGCCCGGCGGCGGCTCCACCCCGGGGAGCGGGACCACGCACATCTCGGCCGTGGACGCGGCGGGCGGTGCCGTCGCGATCACGCACACGGCGGCGAACCACTTCGGCAGCGGCGTGCTGTGCCCGCGGACCGGGCTGCTGTTCGACTCGGCGATGGCCTGGTTCAACGCGGCTCCCGGCGCGGCCAACAGCATCAGCCCCGGCGCCCGGCCGCTGGCGAACATGGGGCCCGCGCTGATCAGCAGGGGCGGCGAGGCGGTGGCGGCGCTCGGCGCGTCCGGCGGCCGCCGGATCATCAGCGCCGTCGTGCAGCTCGTCCTCGGCCTGGTCGACGGCGGGCTGGCACCGGCCGAGGCGCTCGCCGCGCCCCGCATCGAAGCCAGCGGGCGGGAACTGCTCGTCGACGAAGCACTCACCGGCCTCGGTGCCGACCTCGCCGCGTTCGACCCGGTCCCGGTGCCCGCGTCCAACGAGCCGTTCGCGATGGACTTCGCCCGCCCGAACATCGCCGGGTTCGACGCGGCGGGCCTGCCCGCGTCGGCGATCGCCACCCTCCACCACAACGACTGAGCGCGGGACGGAACATGGACATCGAAGTGGAGCGCCCCACCGCGCCCGTCTCGGGGGTGAAGGCGTTCTTCGTCGCGGGGCTGGGGACCGCGCTGGAGTACTACGACTTCCTCATCTACGGGCTCGCCGCGGGCCTCGTGTTCAACCACGTCTTCTTCCCCGCGCAGGACCCGCTGCTGGGCACCCTGTACGCCTTCGCCGCGTTCGGCACCGGGTTCTTCGCCCGCCCGCTCGGCGGCGTGGTGATCGGCCACTTCGGGGACCGCGTCGGCAGGCGGAAGATGCTGGTGCTGACGCTGGTCACGATGGGGCTCGCCACCCTCGGCGTCGGTCTGCTGCCGACCTACGAGCAGGTGGGCCCGCTGGCCCCCGCGCTGCTCGTCGCGCTCCGGCTCGTGCAGGGCTTCGCGGCCGGCGGCGAGTGGGGCGGGGCCGCGCTGTTCGGGATGGAGAACGCCCCGGCGAACCGGCGCGGGCTGTGGGGCAGCTTCACCAGCACCGGCATCGGCCTCGGCACGCTGCTCGGCACGGGGGTGTTCGCGCTCGTCAGCATCGGGTTCGACGGGGACCTGACCGGCTTCGCGTGGCGGATCCCGTTCCTGCTCGTGGGCACGCTGCTGCTCATCGGGCTGATCGCCCGGCTCGGCATGCCCGCGGAGGGCGGCGACGACGAACCGGCGGAGGTGCCGCTGGTCGAAGCTGTGCGGCACCGGCCGCGGGCGGTGCTGCTCGGGCTCGGGGTGAGCTACGGGTACAACACGATCGCCTACATCGGCTTCACGTTCTTCCTGTCCTACCTGACCGGGCTCGGCTACGGGGCCACCGAATCGCTGCTCGGCCAGCTCGCCTACAGCGCGGTGCTGTTCGGTTCCGCGCCCGCGTTCGCGCTGCTGTCCGACCGCATCGGGCGGCGGCCGACGATGGTGCTCGGCGGGGTGTCGACGAGCCTGTTCCTGTTCGCGTACTTCCCGATGGTGGGCGCGCTGGACGTGGTGCTCGCGGTGGTCGCGTTCGCGGTGACCGGGTTGCTCACCGGCATCACGCAGGGGCCGATTCGCGCGTTCCTCGGCGAGCAGTTCCCGGCGCGGATGCGCTACAGCGGGATGTCGGTGTCCTACCAGCTCGGCGCGGCGCTCGGCGGCGGGACCGCGTCGTTCATCGCGACCGGGCTGCTGGTGCTCACCGGCCACGACCCGATGTCGGTGGCGGTCTACGGTTCGTTCGCCATGCTGGTCCTCGTCGCCTGCTCGCTCGGGCTCGACGAGACCGCGTTCCGGACCGCGGAGCGGATCGACGAAGGATAGGGGGGAGCGGATGAGCACCGGCGGACCCACCCTGTCCGAAGTGGCCCGGCGCGCCGGGGTGTCGGTGTCCACCGCGTCCCAGGTCTACACGGGACGGCGGCCGGTCGCGAAGGCCACCCGGCGGAAGGTGCTGGAGGCCGCCGCGGAGCTCGGTTTCCGGCCGGGGCACGGGGTTCCGGCCGTCGGCATCGTCATCCGGCCTTCCGAGGCGGTGACCGGTTTCGCGTTCGGCACCGCCACCTTCTCCAACCTGGCGGGCGCCGTCGCGGTGTCCTGCTTGAACCGCGGCTGGTCGGTGTTCACCGCGCGCGGCGCCGCCGACGTGCTCGGGCAGGTGCCGCGGCTCGACGGGTGCGTGGTGCTGTACCCGGACGCGCGGGACGAGGCGCTGCGAGCGCTGACCCGGCGCGGCGTCCCCACCGTGTCCCTCGATCCGGACCCGGGTGCCGGGGCGTTCCGCTGGTGGCTGGGTGCGGACTACCGGTTGGCGGTGGGGCGGCTCCTGGAGCACCTCGTCGCGGGCGGGGCGCGCAGCACCGCGGTCCTGGTCGGGCAGACGGACAACGCCTACCGCCGGTCGCTGCTGTGGACGTACTCGGCGGCGGTCACCCGGCGCGGACAGGCCCCGGTCCAGCGGGTCGCCGACAACTCCGAGGGTCCGCTGTCGGCGACCGCGATCACGGCGGACCTGCTCGCCCGCCCGGACCCGCCGGACGCGATCGTCACCTCGTCGAGCGTGTTCGCCGCCGGAGCGCTCGCCGCTGCGCAGGACCTCGGCGTCGACGTCCCGGGCCGGCTCATGATCGCCACCGCCACCGACGGGCCGGTGGCGGAACTGTCCACGCCCTCGATCACCGGGCTGCGCATCGACGTGACGGCCGCGGCGAACCGGCTCGTCGACCTGCTCGCCGAGCGGATGACCACCGACGCCGACCTCCCGAGCCCCGACCGGTTGCCCCTCGACCTCATCGTGCGCGACTCGACGCGGCGGTGACGCTTCACCAGTGCGGGAGGTCCTTGCCGATCGCGTCCCGCTGGTCCTCCACCCAGGAGGCGGCGACGAGGCCTTCGGCGAACAGCTGCACCGCGACGTGGTCGGCCGTCCGCCGATCCGGCAGCGAATCCGCGAACACCCGCCCGGCACCGCCGTCCTCGCGCGCGTACAACACCCTGAACATGCCTGCTCCTGATCGTCCGGTTCACCGCTGGCGGTCGTGGCCGCGCCGTTCGTGCGCACCCGGGCCCTGCTGCGGCGCGTCCACGGCCTCGGCAGGGGAGCGCGGGGTCCGGCCTCCGAAGAGCAGTACCGCGAGGGCTGCGGCGGCCAGGGCCGCGGACAGGCCCGCGAAGCCGGTGGCGAAGGTGGCGGCGCCCGCGGCGACGCCGAGCAGCAGCGAACCGAGCCCCGTCCCCGAGTCGAAGCCGATGTTCCACGCCACCGACGTCGTGTGCCGGTTCGCCGTCCCGGCCCGGTCGAACGCCTGCACCAGGGTGACGCTCTGCAACCCGTCGTAGGCGACGCCGAGCAGCAGCATCCCGGCGAGCAGGGTGGTGGTGCCGGGGGCGGGCCCGACGGCCAGCGTGATCAGCAGCAGCCCGACGGACCCGCTCACCGCCAGCGCGAAGTTGATCGGGCGCGGCGGGAACCGGTCCACGAGCATCCCGCAGCCCCAGCGCGCGACCGCGGCGGTCGCGGTGGTGGCGAGCAGGGCGGCGGTGGCCAGCGCGGGCGTCGGGGTGAACTGCGGGGCGAAGGTGAGCACGGCACCGCCGCTGGAGGTGACCAGCAGCAGCAGGACCAGCGGGAGCGCGATGCGCCGCAGCACCGCGGCCGCGGGCTCGTCGCGCTCACCGGACCGGGCGGGTTCGTCGACGCGCGCCGCGACCGCACGCCCCAGCCCGCGCGTCCACGGCAGCGCCAGCACGGGCAGCGCACCGCAGGCGAGGACCGCGGGCAGGCCGATCGCGCTGACCAGCCAGGGAGCGGCCGGCGTCAGCAGCACCTGCGGAACGGCGATCGCCAGCCCGTACAACCCGATCGCCGCCCCCTGCTTCCCGCGCGGGGCCAGCACGGCCACGGCCGTGGACCCGCACACGGTGAGGATGCCGAACCCGAGCCCGCGCAGCGCGGTGGTGCCCAGCACCGCGGGCAGCTGATCGCTCAGCGCCTGCAGCGGCGCGGGCAGCCCGAGCAGGAGCGCGCCGAGCGCGAGCGTCCACGTCCAGCCGATCCGCCGCAGCACCGCCCGGACGCAGAGCTGGGCGAGCACCGTCGCCGCCATCAGCACCGCGGTGACCAGCCCGGAACCGAACTCGTCCGCCCCGCCGCGCAGCGCCCACACCGGCGACACCGGCACCAGCAGGGCGAACCCGGCGAAGCAGCAGAGCACCACCAGCAGCAGGTGCGGCATGGCGGGATCGCTCAGGACGGAACGTTCGGCGCGTGACGACATGGAACTTCGCTGGTCCTCGGAATCGGCGACGACCTCCGGGCGGAGACCGTCCCCGCATTGCACCACGCGAGGCGGACCCGGGACTCCACCGTGAGATGTTCATCCCCGCGGCAGCGGAACCCCGGCTCGCCGCGCCCACGGTGCGAGTCGGACGAGGGCGTCGGGGTGGAGTTCGACGCCGTTGCGGAGCTGGTCGGCGCGGGAGGCCAGCGCCCGCTCGCCGGGCAGGCGCGGTGGCCTGCCGTCGCGGCCCGGGTCGGCGCGGACGGTGCTGACGAGGTGGTCGACCTCGTCGAGGAACTCGGTGCTGCCCGCGAACTTGGCGGGGTCGATGACCTGCAGGAACACGCCCTGCCCGAACCGGTGCGGGCGGGATCGCCTGCCGTAGCCGGTCAGGGCCAGCGACAGCGCCTCCGACATGAGCCCGAAACCGAAGCCCTTGTAACCGAACTCGGCCTGGCCCAGTGATTGGATGGTGCCCTTCGGTTCGCCGGTGAGCACCGCCGGATCATCGGTCGGCACACCCGCCGCGTCGAGCAACCACTCGCCGGGCAACCGTTCCCCGCGGGCCGCGTAGTCGTCGAACAGGGCGTTGCTGCCGACCGAGGTGCACTGGTCGATCAGCAGCGGCGCGCCGCGGGTGGGGATGCCCATCGCGATCGGATTGGTGGTGATCACGGGGTTGGTGCCGCCGGGAGCGGCGACCGAGGCGACTCCGGGGTCGGTGGCGGTGAGCTGCACCAGCAGCCCGCGTTCGGTGAACGGCGGCAGGTAGCTCTGCAGGCAGCCGATGTGCGAGCAGTCCGCGATGGTGATCGTCGAGGTGGCGCGCTCGCGGACGTCGTCGAGCAGCAGCGCGGTCGCCTCGCCCAGCACCCACGCCCCGGGCAGCCGGTGCGCGCGCCAGGCCGCCGCGCCCGGTTCCCGGTGCACCACCTCGATCTCCCCGGAGGTGCGGATGTGCCCGCCGCTGATCCGCTCCAGGTAGTTGCTGAGGAACCACAGGCCGTGCGTCCGGTGCCCGAGCAGGTCGGCGTCGAGCAGCCGCTCGGTCATCGCGGCGGCCTGCGCCGCGTCCGCCCCGACGTGCCGCAGCAGCGCGGTGGTGAACTCGGTCAGGTCGGCGTGCGGGTAGCGCATGGTGCTGCCTCCCGATCTCGGTGCGGTGGCGGAGGTGTCAGCCCGCGACGATGGCGACGGCGTCGGCGAGCCCGTGGTAGCAGGCGAACAGCGTGAAGCACAGCAGGACGGCGAGGATCGCGTTCTCCCACCAGCGGTTCCGGCGATCGCCCATCATGCTGCTGCGGTTGAGGATCACCAGCAGCGCGACGACGGTGAGCACCAGCATCGGCGCCTGGAACGACACCAGCGCCACGGTGAGCGCGGTGAACCCGGGCGCCCACGGCAGCGACCACACCACCGCGCTCAACCCGACCAGCACGAACCCGCGGTACAGCCTCCCTCGTCCGTCCACAGTGGAATCTAAGTCGCCGCGGGCGGCGAGCCGGGACGCGCGGAAGGACTGCACGGCCAGCTTGCTGATGCTGAACAGCACCCCGGCCGAGGTCGTCCAGGTCGCGGCCAGCAGCCCGAAGTAGAAGATGTACGTGCCGATCGGACCGATGGCCCCGCCCAGCGCGCCCGCGATGTCCCGATCGGTCTCGGCGGGTGGGCCGCCGTGCAGCACCTCGGCACCGACGATCCACATGCACAGCCCCAGGAACGCGACCGCGACCGTGCCGAACAGCAGGTCCAGCTGCTGCTTGCGGCGGTGCCCCGGGGTGGTCCAGCCCTTCTCCTCCATCACCTGCGGGTAGATCAGGTTCGCCAGCGAACCCACGCTGGACATCACCAGGCTCAGCAGCAGCAGACCCGAGTTGAACACGCCGAAGTCCGGCGGTAACCGGAACCCGACCAGCCCGCCGGCCAGCGCGGACCAGTCGACGCCGACGAGCGCCACCGCGACGACGAACGAGGCGCCCAGCGCCGCCAGCAGCACCTTGAACACGCCTTCCAGCAGCGAGTACGCGCCGCGGTCGACGAGTACCGCGACGGTGACCGCACCCAGCGCCGCGCCCCAGAACCGGTCGACCGCGCCACCGGTCAGCGCGGTCAGCGCGGTGCCGACACCGCTGAGCATGAACGCCATGCTGATGTAGCAGTAGAACAGCAGCGCCGCGCCGAACACCCACCCGAGCAGCGGACTCAGCCGCACCAGGCCGCGGATGATGCTGGTGTCGCCGTGCGCGTTGAACAGCGGGTACCGCGCGATGGTGGAGACGAGGAAGAACCGGAACACCAGCGACAGCGGCACCACCCACAGCAGGGCGTAGCCGTAGTTGCCGCCCGCGGTCGCGTTCTCCACGAGGTCACCGGCGCCGACCCAGGTGAGGGCGACGACCAGGCCGGGCCCGACGGTCCGGACCAGGTCGAGCCACCGGCGGCTGGGCGACGTCGGTGCGAGCACCGCCGGTTCGGTCGGGTCGGACATGGGACCTCCACGGGACGTCGTCGTCTTCCTGAGGTGTGCTCTCCGCCGCACGGTGGTGATTCCGGTGTCGGATGGCGGAATCTCGTCGAAGCGAGGGGAGTTCCGCCGGGAACAGCCGCGACGCGTTTCGAGTGGCGGAATTGCCGGAACGAGTGACCGAGATTCCGCGCCGCGCGGCGGCGCTCTCAGACCGCGGTGGGCTCCGCGGTGCGGCGGCGGGCGGTGGACTTCAGCAGGGCGCACGCGCCGAGCGCGACGACGCAGGTCGCGGCCACCACGTACAGGCCGCCGGAGACGCTGCCGGTGCGCTCCTGGACTTGGCCCATCAGGGTCGGCGCCACGAACCCGCCCAGGTTGCCGATCGAGTTGATCAGCGCGAGGCCCGGCGCGGTGAGCGCACCCACCAGGTACTGCTGCGGGATGACGAAGAAGGAGGACGCGGCGACCTTGAACCCGACGGTGGCCACGATCAGCATCACCACCGCGAGCAGCGGGTGCGCGAATCCGGCCACGGCGAGCCCGACGGCGGCGAGCACGAACCCGGAACCGAGTACGGTGCGCCGCGCCCCGGTGCGGTCGGAGATCCGGCCGGCCACCAGGATCGCGACGAACGCGGCCGCGAACGGCAGCACCGCGACGAGCCCGATGGTGATCTCGCCGAGCCCGCCGATGCGGCGCACGAAGCTCGGCAGCCAGAAGGTGACCGAGTACTGCGCCAGCTGCGCGGCGAAGTACACCAGGCAGAACAGCAGCATCTGCGGGTCGCGCAGCATGGTCCACCGGGACGGTTCCGGCGCGCCGCCGGACTTGACGCGCTCCTCCTCGGCGAGCCGCTCGATCAGCGCGGTCTTCTCCGCGTCGCTGAGCCACGCCGCGTCGGCGGGCTTCGCCTCCAGGAACCGCCAGGCGACGAGTCCGATGAGGACGGCCGCGAGCCCTTCGATGAGGAACAACCACTGCCAGCCGTGCAAGCCGCCGATGTCGTCCATGCTCAGCAGCGCCCCGGACAGCGGACCGGCGATCACGGCGGCGATGGTGGAGGCGGAGTACAGCGCGGCGTTGGCCCGGCCGCGCACGGCGTTCGGGAACCACTGGGTGAAGTAGTAGAGGACACCGGCGAAGAACCCGGCTTCGGCGGCGCCGAGCAGCAACCGGAGCGCGTAGAAGATCCACTCGTTGTGCGCGAACATCATCGCGGCCGAGACCAGGCCCCAGCTGACCATGATGCGGGTCAGCCAGAGCTTCGCGCCGAACCGCTCCAGCAGGATGTTGCTGGGCACCTCGAACACGGCGTAGGTGAGGAAGAACAGGCCCGCGCCGAGGCCGAACGCCGCGGCGCCGATGCCGGAGTCCGCTTCGAGCGCGTCCTTCGCGAACCCGATGTTGACCCGGTCGATGTAGTTCGCGACGAACATGATCATCACGAGCGGGACGAGCCTGCGGAACGCCTTGCGCAGCGCTCCGTCCAGGACCGGCGTCGCCGGTTCCTGCTCGCTGGCGTGCGGGGAGGAGTGCATCGTTGCACCTGCCTTCGTACGGGGGAGGAGGGGCGCGCGGTCGCGCCGAGGTCCCCGGAGGTGGACGGCCCATCGGCCCCGTCCCGGCGGCCCGCTGGGCCGTCCACCTGGGGAGGTTCGTCGGGGACGGGCGGCTCAGGCCTGGTCGGTGACGGTGACGCTGGCGGTGGTGCGCCTCGCGATCAGGTCCGCGTCGTAGCTGACGCCGATGCCGGGTCCGGTCGGGACGGGCAGCGTGCCGTCCGCGCCGATGGAGGTGTACGCGTCGGTGTAGCCGCAGGTGTAGATCTCCGGGGACGGGTCGGCCAGCTGCGGCGACACGTTCGCGACCTCGTACATCGAGGTGGCCTGCATGGACGCGACCAGGTGCCGGTGGATCGGGCTGGGCCCGTGCACCTCCACGTTGACGCCGAGGGATTCGGCGAACTTGATGGTCTTCAGGCATCCGGTGATGCCGAGGTCGAAGTGCGAGTCGACGCGCAGCAGGTCGGTGCCGCCCGCGAGCAGGAAGTCGGCCTTCGCCTCGGGCCCGGCGACGTGCTCGGTCTGCAGGATCGGGATGTCCAGCGCCTCGCGGAGCTTGCGGTGCGCGAACGCGCCGATGCCCAGCGGCCGCATCGGGTCCTCGTACCAGCGGAATCCCGCGTCCTGGCAGGCCTTTCCGACGAAGATGGCGTCGGAGAGCGAGTCGAACACGCACGCCGGGTCGAGCATCAGCTCGGTCCGCTCGCCCAGGTGCTCGCGCAGGTGCGCGACGTTCTCGGCCTCCTCCCACTTGTCGCCCTCGTGCCAGCTGTGCATCTTGAAGCCGGTCCAGCCGAGTTCGCGCAGCTCGGCGAAGAACGCCACCACCGATTCCTTGTCGGAGAGGCTGCCGACGCGGTCGCCGTTGACGCTGGAGGCGTAGGCGCGGATGCGTTCCCGCCCGCCGCCGAGCAGTTCGGTCAGCGAGGCGCCGTACACCTTGCCCGCCAGGTCCCACAGCGCGTTGTCCAGGAAGCACAGCCCGTAGGAGTGCGCGGGCCGGGACAGCCTGCGCCCGGCCCGCAGGATGCGCTCGCGGGCGTGCCACGGCCGCCCGATGGCGACCCGGGCGACGTCGGCGGCCTGCTGGGCTGACCCGTTCACGGCGTGGTTGGCGTACTCGCCGACGTGCCCGTCGGTGGTGTGCACCCGGACCAGCAGCACGCCGCGCTTCCCGACCACGCCGGGCTGGTGGTACCAGGAACCGGCGCGGGCGTCGACGTCGAAGGTGCGGGTGTAGCCGGGGGTGTCGACGTCGAACTGGACGACCTCGACCTTGTCGATCAGCGTGCTCACGGTGGATCTCCTCTCAGCGCCCGTCTTCGGGCTCGTGCTGCGGCGGCGCGACCGGCGCGCGGGTGGTGCGGTGGGCGTCACGGGGTGGCCGGAACCGCGATCCCGTCGACGCGGCGGGGAACGGGGGAGGGCCCGTCCCGCAGTTCCGGTGGCAGCGACGCCTCGGGCGCGTTCTGCCAGGCGATCGGGCGCAGGAACCGGCGGATCGCGGTGGCACCCACGGAGGTGTGCTGGGTGTCGGTGGCGGGCCACGGCCCGCCGTGCTGCTGGGCCCACGCGACAGCGACGCCGGTGGGATAGCCGTCGAAGAGCAGCCGTCCGGTGCGGCCGCGCAGGGCCGCGACGGCGCGGTCGCGTTCGGGGTCGTCGGCGGCGCCCCCGTGCACGGTGGCGACGAGCGAGCCGGGCAGCCGGTCGAGCAGGCCGGTCAGCTGCTCGGGGGCGTACCGCACGAGGACCGCGATCGGCCCGAACAGCTCCTCCAACAGCGCGGCGTCGAGGTCGTCGGCGTCGACCAGCACCGCGGTCGGCCGCACCTCGAAGCCCGCGCCGGGTTCGGCGGTGGCGGTGATCAGGTGGCGTCCGCCGAGCGCGGCGACCCCGGCCGCGTAGGACTCGGCGATGCCCGCGTTGAGCAGTGCCGGAGCGGGCACCTCGGCGAGGGCGGCGGTGGCGGCGTCGACGAGCCGGTCGCCGTCGGGCCCGGCGGGAACCAGCACGAGACCGGGTTTGGTGCAGAACTGCCCGCCGCCCAAGGTGAACGAGCCGACCAGGCCGCGCCCGATCTCCGCCGCGCGCTCGGCGGCCGCAGCCGCGGTCACCACCAGCGGGTTCACGCTGCCCAGCTCCCCGAAGAACGGGATCGGGTCCGGGCGCCGCGCGATCAGCCCGCGCAGCGCGGTGGCCCCGGCGTGCCCACCGGTGAAGGAGACCGCGGTGATCGCCGGATCGGTGACCAGCGCCGTCCCGGCTTCGCGACCGAACACCACGGAGATCGTGCCGTCCGGGGCGCCCGCGCGGGCCGCGGCGGCGGCGAGGATCCGCCCGCACAGCGCGGAGGTGAGCGGGTGGCTGCCGTGCGCCTTGACCACGACGGCGCAGCCCGCGGCGAGCGCGGCCGCGGTGTCCCCGCCGGGCACCGAGAAGGCGAGCGGGAAGTTGCTGGCGCCGAACACGGCGACCGGCCCGGTCGGCACCAGCATCCGGCGCAGGTCCGGGCGCGGGCCCATCGGCGTGTCCCCGGGATGGTCGACGACGGCCTCCAGGTAGGCGCCGTCCTCGATGACCTCGGCGAAGAACCGCAGCTGGTAGGCGGTCCGGTTCAGCTCCCCGTCCAGTCGCGGGCGTCCGAGCGCGGTCTCCCGGTCGGCGGTGGCGACCACCTCCTCGCGGGCGGCTTCCAGGTCGTCGGCCATGGCGCGCAGCACGGCGGCTCGCCCGGCGCGGCCGATCCGCTCCAGCTCCTCGGTGGCCGTGGCGGCGCGGGCGCAGTGCGCCGCGACCTCGGCGGTGCCGGTCGGCAGCAGGTCGGTGCGGGTGGCCTCGCCGGTGCGCGGGTCGATGCTGGGCAGCGGGTGCGCGCCCGCCGCCGCGCTCATCGGACGTCCCAGCTGGCGAGGATCTTCGCGACCGCTTCCCGCGCCGCCGGTTCGATCCGGGAGGCGGGTGGACGCACGTCGGGTCTGCCGAGGCCGATCTGGTGCAGTGCCTCCTTGATCACGCTGACGTTGTCGGCACCGGCGTCCGCCGCGCGCAGTTCTTCGAACTCCCGCACCTGGTCCCACACCCGCATCGCCGCCGTGAAGTCCCCTGTGGACAGTGCGGCCTGCATCCGCAGCGAGAGGTCCGGGGCGATGGTGGCGAGCCCGGAGGTGAAACCGGTCGCGCCGACCGCCGCGTAGGCGGGGGCGGACAGTTCGGCGAGGCCCGCGATCCAGGTGAACCGGTCGATCCCGGCGACCCGCGCCACCGCGGCGAACCGGGTCGGGTCGGGCAGCGCGTACTTGACGCCGACGACGTTCGGGCAGGCGTCGGCGAGCGCGGTGAAGTCGGCCGCCTCGATCCGCGGCGTCCGCACGTACGGCAGCACCCCGAGGTCGGGGACCGCGGAGGCGATGGCCCGGTGGTAGTCGATCCAGCCTTGCCGGGAGACGTAGGGGTGCACCGGCTGGTGCACCATCACCGCGGCGGCCCCGCGATCCCGCGCGTAGCGGGCGGAGTCGATCGCGGTGGCCGCGTCGAATCCGACTCCGGCGATGAGCAGCGTGTCCGGCCGGACGGCCGCGGCGGTGAGGTCGGCCAGGGCGCGCGTCTCGGCGGGCGAGAGCGTGTAGAACTCGCCGGTGTTGCCGTTGACGGTGAGCACCCGCACGCCGCCGTCGAGCAGCCGTTCCACCGCGCGTTCGGTGTTCGGCACGTCGATGGTGCCGTCCGCGGTGAACGGGGTCGGGGTGATCGCGATGACGTCGGCGAGCCGGCGCCTGATCTCGTCGAGTTCCATGCTTCTCCTCGGAGGAGTCGGGTGAAGACGTCGTTGATCGCCCGCGCAGCCGGATGTCGCTGCGCGGTGGTGGTGTCGGATGTGCGGGGGTGGCGGTCAGCCCGCGGCGGTGTCACCGTCCGCGAGTTCGGCCGCGCCGGTGAGGTGCGGCATGACGCGCTCGACGAACTCGGCGATGTGGGCGCGCAGTGCGGTGGCGACCGCGTCGGCGTCGCCGCGTTCGGCGGCGTCGAGGATGCCGCGGTGCTCGTCGGCTTCGGTCCGCCACCCGCCCGCCGTGCGCCAGCCGGAGACGCTGACCAGCGCGGTCTGGTCCTTGAGCCCGTCGAGGGTGTCCACGAGGAGCGCGTTCCCGCAGCCCGCGTAGAGGTGGCGGTGGAACTCGCGGTTGGCGAGGCTCATTCCCGCGTTGTCCCCGGCCTCGCCCGCGGCCACCGCGCGGTCCAGCGCGACGCCGGCCGGGCCCGGGTCGAAGCCCGCGGTCACGGCCCGGCGCGCCGCTTCGGGTTCCAGCAGCAGCCGCAGGTCGTAGATCGCGGCGGCCTCGTCGGCGTCGAGTTCGCGGACGATGGCTCCCTTGAACCGGCTGAACGCGACGAGGCCGGTGCCGACCAGCGTCTTCAGCGCCTCGCGCACGGGGGTCTTGGACATGCCGAGGACTTCGGCGATGTCGGCTTCGACCAGCTGCTGGCCGGGCCGCAGCCGGTTGGTGAGGATGCCCCGCTTGATGGTCGACAGCGCCCGGTCGGTCCGGTTCGCCAGCGGATCCACCTCCGCGTCGGCGAGCGACAGCCGGAAGGCCGCCATCGCGTCCGGTGAGCTCTCGGCCATCACGCTGCTCCTTCGTACGTCATATATGAGATACGAGGGACTGTAGGGTGGTGGCATGGCGAGGTCAAGCAGTGGGCGGGCGGAGCTCCCCACGACGACCGAGGTCGCCGACCTGTGGCGGGCCGTGGTGCGCGCAGGCGGCGCCATCGGATTCCCCGTGGACGCCCCCGCGGAACTCGTCGCGGAGGCGGCGGCAGGAGAACTGCGCGACGTCGGATCCGGGCGGCAGGAGCTGCTGGTCGAACGCGACGGCGGGCTCCTGGTGGGGATGGTGCTGGTCTGCGGGAAGGAAGGGCAGGTGTTCCGCCACCGGGCGGAAGTGCGGAAGCTGATCGTGCACCCCGGGTGGCAGCGCGGCGGGATCGGGCGTCGTCTGCTGGCCCGCGCGGTCGAGCGCGCCCGCGACCTCGGTTTCCGGCAGCTCGTGCTCGCCACCCGCGGCGGCACCCACCTGCCCGAGTTCTACCGCCGCCAGGGCTGGGCCGAGGTCGGCCGCTTCCCGGCCGCGCTCCAGGTGGCGCCCGGGGACTTCCGGGACGAGCACTGGTTCCAGCGCGAGCTCTGATCCGCCGCGGTCTCCGGTAGCGATGGTCGTCCAGTCCGCAGTGGACGGGCTCGGCCGACCTGCGACCACCTGTCCTTTGTGGACTAGCGGTTCAGCGGTTCGCGCGGGCGAGTCGGTCGACGGCCTCGACCACGGTCTCCGGGGTCGAGCTCGTAACGTTCGCCGTCGTCGCGCAGCGGCACCTCCACCACCGAGCCGCCGGCTTCCGGCACCAGGTCGAAGAACGGCGGGTAGATCGGCGGGTTGACGATCACGCCGTCGCCGGGCGAGATGAGGCGCCGCAACGATTCGACGATGACGACGCTGACGTCGGTGGTGCAGCTCATCCGCTCCGGTGCGGGTTCCCAGTCCCAGGTGTCGGCCGCGTAGGAGGCGAAGGCCTCGGCGGCCCGGGTGTCGTGCGGGTCGACGTAGCCGGTGTCGCCCGCCTCCACCGCGGCCAGCAGCGCGGACTTGATCGCGGGTGCGAGCGGGAAGTCCATCTCGGCGACGAACATCGGCAGCACGTCCGGGCCGTGCGTGCGCCACTTCTCGCTCGTCCGGCGCCGGAGCGTCCACATCGGATCGGCTGCGGTCACGCGCCCTCCTCGGTTCCGGGTCGTGCGGTGGGGGTGCTCACGACGAGCGCGGGTCGGTGGCGTCGCCGTAGCTCTTGGTGAGGTGGTCGCGCAGGGTCGCCGCGAACGCGTCGCCGTCCCCCGAGGCGGCGGCGTCCAGCAGCAGCCCGTGCTCCTCGACGATCGCGGCGGCGCGGTCCAGCAGCCGCCGCCCGTAGCTGAACAGCAGGAAGCGCTGCCGATCGGCGAGCCGGTCGTAGAGCTCCAGCACCACCTCGTTGCCCGCGGCCGCGATGAAGGACCGGTGGAACGCGATGCTCAGCTCCACGAACGCGGTCAGGTCCCCGGCGTCGAGGACTTCCTGCTGCCGCAGCAGATCCGGGCGCATCTCGACGGCGAGCGCGGTGAGCGCGCGCGGGCGGGCGGCGCGCACCGCGCCCGATTCGAGCATCGCCTTGGCTTCGGCGAGTTCGCGGACGGCGCGGTCGCTGAGGGTCTGCACGAGGGCGCCGCGCTTGGGGTAGATCGTCACCCAGCCCTCCTCCTGGAGCCGGACCAGCGCGGCCCGCACGGGCGTGCGGCTCACCGCCAGCTCGGCGGCGAGCGTCGCCTCGCTGAGCATCGTGCCGCCGGGGAAGCGCCCGGTGAGGATGCCCTGCCGGACGTGCCGGTAGGAGCGCTCGTTCGCGGAGCCCTCGTCGAGCGTGGTCCTGGCCATCGTGTGCCGCCTCTCGTCGTCGCCCCCGATCGCTCCATCCTCCCAAGCAGGCCCGCGAGCCGTTGGGATGCAACATGTATCCTAGTTCGGTGACGAATCGACCCGCCGATCGCCCGGACGATCTGGAGGCGAAGTACCGCCGTTCCAAGATCATCAACGTCGTGCTCGCGGCCCTGTCCGCGTTCCTGCTCGTGGTGGTGGCCGCCCAGCTCTCCACCGGGCAGCCCGCGCCGAGCGCCGACGGCGGTGCGGCCTCCCCGCCGCAGCAGGTGGGCGTCGAGCTGCGCGACCCGCACGACCCGATGGCCATCGGCGGCGCCGACGCCCCGGTGGTGCTGGTCGAGTGGACCGACCTGCGCTGCCCGTACTGCGCCGTGTTCAACCGGGACACGCTGCCCGCGCTCGTCCGCGAGTACGTGGACTCGGGGAAGCTGCGCATCGAGATCCGCGACGTCTCCTTCTTCGGCGAGCAGTCGGCCACCGCCGCCGTCGCCGCCCGCGCCGCGGGGAACCAAGGCATGTTCCCCGAATACCTCGGCGCCGTGTACCGGGCCGCCCCCGAATCCGGGCACCCCGACCTCCCGCGCGACCGGCTGATCGGGTTCGCGGAGGAGATCGGCGTGCCCGACCTCGCGAAGTTCACCGCCGACCTCGACGACCCGCGGCTGCTGGAGGCGGTGCGGCAGAGCACCGGTGACGCGCAACGCCTCGGCGTGAACAGCGTCCCGTTCTTCGCCATCGGCAACTCGGCGCTCTCCGGGGCGCAGCCGATCGAGAACTTCCGCGAGTTCGTGGACGCCGCGCTCGCCGGCGGGGAGTAGGGCGCGTGGAACTCGGCCTGCTCGGCGCGTTCGTCGGCGGGGTGCTGACCCTGCTGAGCCCGTGCTCGGTGATGCTGCTGCCAGCCTTCTTCTCCTACGCCTTCACCGCACCCGGCGCGCTGCTCGCGCGCACCGGGGTGTTCTACCTCGGGCTGATCACCACGCTGGTGCCGCTGGGCGTGCTGGCCGGGACGCTCGGCGCGTTCGTGAACGAGTACCGGGACGCCTTCGTCGGCGTGGCGGCCGTCGTGGTGATCGTGCTCGGGGTGCTGATGCTGCTGGACGTGCCGCTGCCGATGCTGAGCAGGACGCAGCGCTCGGCGGGCACCTCGACGGCCTCGGTGTACGCGCTCGGCACGATCTACGGGCTGGCCGGGGTGTGCGCCGGACCGCTGCTCGGGGCGGTGCTGACGTTCGCCGCGGTGTCCGGGAACGCGCTGCGCGGCGGGGTCGTGCTGCTGGTGTTCGCCGCCGGGATGGCGCTGCCGCTGCTGGTGCTGAGCCTGCTGTGGGGCCGGTTGCCGTTCGTGCGCGGCCTGGTGCGCCCGCGGCAGGTGCGGATCGGGCGCTGGGAGAACACCTGGACCGGGGTGGTCGGCGGGGCGCTGACCGCGGCCGTCGGGGTGCTGATGCTGGTCACCCGGGGGACGACGAGCGTGGGCGGCGTGCTCGGCGCCTCCGAACAGGCGCGGCTCGAAGGCCGGGTGCTGGAGCTGTCCGGGGCCGTTCCCGACTGGGCGGTGGTGCTGGTCGTGCTGGCCGTGGCCGGCTCCGCCTGGTTCGTGCTGCACCGCAGGAACCGAACCGGCTGACCTTCCACTTCTGCCGCGTCGCACTGGCGCGGCGGAACTCACCGCCCGTCTTGTACGACGTGCACGCCCGGTCGGGTTCGACGGCGGGCGGTGGGGTTCCCCGCACCGGGCGGCAGGAGCGGATCGACGGCGTGGTCAGGCGAGGAGGAGGGTGAGGGCTCCGAGCAGCACCGCGGACGTGGCGGCGGCTCCGGCGAGGACGCGCTGCGCCGAACCGGGCAGCCGTTCCCCCGGCGGCAAGGCGACGGCGGCGGCCAGCGCGATCCGCGGCGGGGACGCGATGATCGCGAACGAACCCGCCACGTTCTGCCCCGCCAGCGCGATCAGCGGCGTCGCCCCCAGCCCGGCGGACGCGGTCGCGGTGGCGGCCGAGAACATCGCCGCCGCCCCGGTGTTGGACCCGGTGAGGTAGCCGCCGAACGCCCCGATCGCGGGGATCGCGGCGACGAACCCGTACCCGGCGCGCGCGGCCGAGGCCGCCAGGTGCTCGGCCATGCCGGTGGCGGCCATGACGATGCCGAGCACCATGAACAGCACGGCGCCGCCCGCGATCGGCACCCACCGGCGCACGGCGGAGCCGATCACCCGCCACCGGTCCGCTGCCGGGAGGTCGAGCGCGGCGACGGCGACGGCCGTGGCGATCAGCAGCCACACCGCCGGATTCGCCAGCACCGCGGCCGGACCGCTCGCGCCGAGCAGCGCCAGCACCCCGGTGGCGGCGAAGATGCCGCCGACCAGCACGAAGTACGGCAGCAGCGCGAGCGCGAGCGCCCGGTCCACCGCGGGCAGCGGGCCGTTCGCGGCGCGGGTCAGCGCGAGCAGTCCCGCGACCACCACCGCCGAGGCCAGCGCGCCCGCGGGCGGGAACAGCACCAGGTTCACCGCGATCAGCGCCACCCACTCCACGAGCACCACCGCGGCCGCCAGCAGCAGCTGCCGCGGCGCCGGGCGGCCGACGTCGAGGGCGAGCACGGCGCTCGCGGCCACGACCAGGACCGGCAGCGTCAGCAGCGCCGACCACAGGCCGAGCTCCCCTGATCCGACCCCGCCGAGCTGCGCGGCGACCAGCGTGCCGGGGCCGAGGGAGCCCCACGGCACCAGCACCAGCCCGAGCAGTCCGGAGACCACCGCCTTCACCGGGGGCAGCCCGAGCCGGACCAGCAGGGGAGCGGTGATCACCACGCCGAGGCCGAACCCGGTGACGGATTCCATGAACGGCGTCAGCCCGAACACCAGCAGCAGCAGGGTGACCGTCCGGTCCGCGCCGCGTTCGGCGCCGTCGAGCCAGTCGGCGATCCGGTCCTGCGCACCGCCGCGCCGCATGGCCTCCGCTAGCCCGACGCCGCCGAGCAGGATCACGGCGACCTCGACGACGGTGGGCGCCATGTCCCGCGCCGAAGCCGCCATCCCGGCCGCGTCGAGGGGGAACGCGAGCGCCGCGGCGAGGACGGCGACGACCAGCCCGGTGGCTCCGGCCCACAGCGACGGGATCCGCACCGCCAGCAGGAGCAGCACGACGAGGATGGGCGCGGCGGCGGCGAGGAGCATCGGCATGGCACGTCCGGGGCGGGTCGGCGGTGGGGCCGGCCGGGCGCGTTCCCGGCCTTCCGGGGGCCGGGTTCCGCTGGGGTGCGGAACGGCTCCTCGCGGGAAAACTACCGATGTTCCGCGGTGCGGTGGCATCCGGTGCCGCCGATCTCACCGCTGCGGCGGGATTCCGCCCGCATCGTCCACAGCGGGCGATCGCGCCACCGGGCCCGGCCGGTCGAGCCCCTGGTCACTTCGGGTGATCGCTCGGCGTCCGGTCGGGTGGTCGGCGGATCTTCGAGAGCCGCGTCACGCGATCGTTGCGCCCGATGCTCGATATTCCGCTACTCCGATCAGTCCATGGGCTCCTGTGCTGCAACACTCAGCACTAATCGCATTGACAATCATTTTCAACAGCGTCTTAGATGGTGGTCGCGCACGGTGCGGCGATGAGGCGGAGTGCGCTTGCGGGCGCGATCAACTCTAGTTAGCCTAACCTAAGTTGACTGGGATGGCGTGACGGACCGTGATCCGTGCGCCGTGGATTCACTAAGCCGGGTGGCGCCGATCGGTGCCACCCGCAACTGGGGCCGTGCGCGATCGCGATCAAGCACGGGAAAGTGGGAGACGATCAGATGACCTCCGTTGGCGGTGCGGTGGAACGCCGCATCCAGTTCGACGGCGACGCGCTCGCCGCGACCGCCGGGCTCTGCGCGGAGTCGGCCGACCAGCACGTGCTCTACGAGCACGGCGGTGCGATCCGGTGGGCCGAGGGGCGGCAGGCCGAAGTCCAGGTCCGCGCGACCGGCGCGACCCTCGTGCGCGGTGCGCGGCGCACCGAGTTCCCGCTGCGGACGCACCCGCTCGCCGCGGCGGGCGACGCGCTGCGCTCGCTCGGCGGAGCGGAGGCGCCGGGCGGGCCGCGGGCGTGCGGCTGGGTCAGCTTCGAGCTCTCGCAGGCCCACCGCGACGCGGTCGCCGCCGAGGACGTGCTCGCCTGGTTCCTGGTGCCGGAGCGGGAGGTCGTCGTCGACGGCGGGACCGCGCTGCTGCGCGCCGCCGACGCCACCGATCTCGACCGGCTCGAGCGGAGGTTGCGGGCGGCGACCGCGGCCGAGCCCGTCCCGGCGGACGCCGACCTGCTGGAGCACGGCGCCGAGGAGTACCGCGCGGGCGTCCGCGACGCGGTCGCCGAGATCCGCGCCGGCCGGCTGGACAAGGTGATCCTGTCCCGCCCGGTCCCGGTGCCCGGCGAGATCGACCTCGCCGCCACCTACCTCGCCGGGCGCCGCGCGAACACCCCGGCGCGCTCGTTCCTGCTCCGCCTCGGCGGCTGGGAGGCGGCCGGGTACAGCCCGGAGATCGTCGCGAAGGTCGGTCCCGGCCGCGTCGTCACCACGCAACCGCTGGCCGGAACCCGCGCGCTGGCAGGAGATTCCGAAGTGGACGGTGCGTTGCGCGCCGAGCTCTACCGGGACGCCAAGGAGGTCTACGAGCACGCGATCTCGGTGCGGCTCGCGGCGCAGGAGCTCGACGGCGTGTGCGCGCCCGGCTCGGTGCGCGTCGCGGAGTTCATGCACGTGGAGGAGCGCGGCAGCGTGCAGCACCTGGCCTCCGAGCTCAGCGGCGTGCTGCGCGCCGAGGCCGACGCGTGGGACGCGCTGGCCGCGCTGTTCCCCGCCGTCACGGCCTCCGGCATCCCCAAGGAACCGGCCGGGGCGCTGATCCGGCGGCTGGAACGCGAGGAACGCGGCCTCTACAGCGGCGCGGTCGTCGCCGTGGACGGCGACGAGCTGGACGCGGCCCTGGTGCTGCGCAGCGTCTACCGCAAGGACGGCCGCACCTGGCTGCGCGCGGGTGCGGGCGTGGTCGCGGACTCCGACCCGGACCGGGAGCTGGAGGAGACCCGCGAGAAGCTGCGCAGCGTCTGCCGCCACCTGGTGCCCGCCGCGGAACCGGCGGTGACCCCGTGACCGGGGCGCGGCCGCTGCGGGTCGTGGTCGCGGGCACCGCGTTCGGGCGGATCTACCTGGACGCGGTGCGCTCGGACCCGGAATCCTTCGAACTGGCCGGAATCCTGTCCCAGGGCAGCGCGTTCTCCCGCGCGCTCGCCGCGGAGCGCGGCGTCCCGTCCTACGCGGACCCGAGCGAGGTCCCCGCGGACGTGGACGTGGTCTGCGTCGTGGTGCGCTCCGGCGCCACCGGCGGCACCGGATCGGAGCTGGCGCGGGAGTTCCTGCGCCGCGGCACCCACGTGCTGCAGGAACACCCGGTGCACGCCGAGGAGATCGCGCAGAACCTGCGGGCCGCCCGGGACGGCGGTGCCGCGTACGCGGTGAACACGCTCTACCACGACATCGAGCCGGTGCGGACCTTCCTGGACGCGGTGGCCCGGCTGCGCGCCGAGCACCCGCTGCGGTTCGTCGACGCCGCCTGCAACAGCCAGGTCCTGCTCCCGCTGCTCGACGTGCTCGGCCGGGTCGCGGGCGCGCTGCGGCCGTGGGCGTTCGGCGACTGCGATCCGGTGCCCGAGCGGCTCGCGGTGCTCGCGGCGCAACCGCAACCGTTCCGCGCGCTGCACGCCGTGGTCGGTGGCCTGCCGGTGACGCTGCGGGTGCAGAACCAGGTGCACCCGGACGACCCGGACAACCACTCGCACCTGCTGCACCGGATCTCGGTCGGCACCGACGCGGGAGTGCTGGAACTGGCCGACACGCACGGACCGGTGCTGTGGAACCCGCGGCTGCACTCGCCGCGCGACGAGACCGGCAGGCTCGTGCTCGCCGGGCCGGGCACCGAACGGCTCGCGGTGCCCAGCACCTCGGTGTTGCAGGAGGCGCCCGGCACCTTCCACGACGTGTTCGCGCGGCTGTGGCCCGGCGCGGTGCGGGCCTCGCTGCTGCGGTTGCGCGCGGACATCGATCGACCCGCCCGCCGCACCGCCGCCGGGCAGTGGGCGCTGTCGGTGGCGACGGCCTGGGCCGACCTCACCGCGAAGCTCGGCATGCCCGAGGTGGTCCGGCCCGCGGAACCACCCGTCGTCGACCGGCGGGAGCTGGTCCGATGAGCGCCCGGTGCAGTCACGTGCTGCTGCGGGTCGACGACCTCGCGGCCGCGGTCGCGGACTTCCGCGCCGCCGGGTTCCAGGTCGACTTCGCCACCGCCGAGGAACGGGCGCTGCACGCGCACGTGTGGTTCCCGGACGGCCCGATCGTCGAACTGCTCACCACGCCGCGCGGTGCGCGGTGGTTCCGGCTGCCGCTGGAGCTGTTCTTCGGCCGCGGCGCGGGGAAGCGCATGGTGCGCTGGGCGCGCCAGGCCGAGGGCTTCTGCGACGTCGCCGTGCTGACCCCTCGCGACGGGTTCGCCGGACGCCTCGCCGCGCTCGCCCGAGCCGGGGTGCCCAGCGGGCGCGCCGTGCGCTGGAAGCGGCGGCGCCCGGACGGGGCGCGCACCGAGTTCTCCTTCGCCTACCCGCGCAACGACCGGCTGCCGTTCCTGGTCACCCCGTACGACCCGCCGCAGCACCCGCCCGCCGTGGCGCACCCGAACGGGGCCACCGCGCTGCGCACCGTCGAGGTGGGCGTGCGGGCGCGGGACCTGCCCGCGTTCCGCGCCCTCGTCGGCGACGCCCCCGGTTTCCGGGTGCGGGAAGCACCGGTCACCGGAGTGCTGGCGATCGAGATCGCCGGGCTGGACCACGACGTGGATCCGGCGCTCACGCACGGCGCCGTGCTGCGCGCGGCACCCGCGGACGGCTAGCGCGCCCCTCTCCCCGCCCCTTCCGGCGGGACCGCACGTCCGAACCAGTTGAAAACGATCATCGATGTCGATCCGGTGGCGCACCGCGCGCCGGACCGGGAAAAGCAGGAGGCACCCCATGATCCGCTCTCGCCGCGAGCTGTTCCGGCTCGCCGGGATCGCGCTCGGCGCCGCCGGAACCGGTGCGGTGCTCGGGGGCTGCGCGAGCGGTGCCGCCGGGAGCGGCCCGGTCCCGGAGGACGCGGGCCGGGTGCCGCGCCGCGGGGGAGTGCTGCGCGCCGCGTTCGGCGGAGCCGGGGCCGCGGAGAGCCTCGACCCGTTCGCGGGCGGAGCACCGGTCGACCTGGTCCGCAGCGGCGCCGTCTACGACACGCTGTTCGTGCTGCACGACGGCGCGGCCGAACCCGCGCTCGCCCTCGGGCTGGAGGTCGCCGCCGACGCGCGCTCGTTCACCCTCCGGCTGCGCGACGGGGTGCGCTGGCACGACGGATCGCCGTTCAGCGCCGCCGACGTGGTGCACAGCCTGCGGTACATGACCTCGCCGGACCGGCCGTACCCGAGCGAGCTCGGCACCTACTTCGACGTCGCCGGGGCGGAAGTGCTGGACCGGCTCGCGGTGCGGGTGCCGACCTCGACGCCGATCGGCGACCCGGCGCTGCTGCTGGCCGCGTTCCCCGCGAAGATCGTGCGCGCCGGGGCGTCCTTCGACGAGGCCGTCGGCACCGGCCCGTTCCGCGTCGCCGAGTTCGAACCCGGCAGGCAGACCCGCCTCGTCCGCTTCGACGACCACTGGGACGGACCCGCGCCCGTCGACGAACTGGTGCTGCTGAGCCTGCCGGACCAGCAGGCGAAGGTGAACGCGGTCGCCGCCGGGCAGGCCGACTACGCGGGCGACATCCCGTTCGTGCAGGCCCGCGCCGGGGCGCCGAGCGCCGAGCTGGAGATCCGCACCGCCGGGCCGCGGCAGCGCACCGGCTACGCGTTCGTGCTCAACGCGACGAAGGCGCCGTTCGACGACCCCCGGGTGCGCGAAGCGGTCCGCCTCGGCGTCGACCGGCAGGCACTGGTGGACACCGCGCTGCTCGGCTTCGGCGTGCCCGGCAACGACCTGTTCGGCGCGGGCAGCGCGCACTTCGACGACCGGCCGCCGCTGCCGCGGGACGTGCGGCGGGCGCGCGAGCTGGTGCGGGAAGCAGGCGTGGCGGGCGCGCGGGTCGTGGCCCGCTCCGCCGAGTACGAGAACGGCTACAACGCCGCCACCCAGCTGTTCGTCGAGCAGCTGCGGGAGATCGGCCTCGACGCGCAGGCCCAGCTGGTCGGGCTCGCCGAGTTCTTCGAGAGCTCGGCCATCGCCGAAGCCGACTCGGTGACCTTCGCGCTCGGCACCTACCCGCTGGCCGTGGCCTACGGGCGCCTCGCCGGGATCCCGTCGCTGTCGCTGCCCGACCCGGAGCTCGCGGCGGCGCTGGAGCGCGCGATGGCGAGCACCGCCGAGCAGGACCGCGCCCGCGCCTGGCAGGACGTGCAGGACGTGATGTTCGACCGCGGCAACACCGTGGTGTGGGGGCTGGCCGACGTGCTCGGGATGGCCCGGCGGGAGGTCGCCGGCCTGGAGATCCGGGACCAGGCCAAGTACCCGTACTTCGGGAAAGCGGGGCTGGCCTGATGGGCGGAACCGACCTGGTGGGCAGGCCGGGGCCGATGAGCGGATCCGGCCTCCTCGGCAGGACCGGCCCGGTGGGCCGCGAACTCGGCGCGGGCTGGCGAGCGCTGCCGCGCCGCCTCGCGATCAGCGCGCTGCTGCTGGTGCTGCTGTCGTTCGCCGTGTTCGTCGGCGTGGACCTGCTGCCCGGTGATCCGGTCACCGCGCGGCTGGGTGCCACCTCCGGTCCGGAACGGATCGCGCAGGTGCGCGCGCACCTCGGGCTGGACCGGCCGGTGCCGGCGCGCTACGGCGACTGGCTCGCCGGGCTGGTCCGCGGCGACCTCGGGACGTCGGCGACCGGGCGGCCGGTCGGCGAACTCCTGGCCGACCGGGTGGGGAACTCGGTGCTGCTGGCCGGGCTGGCCTGGGTGCTGCTGGTGCCGTGCTCGCTGCTGCTGGGCGTGCTCGCCGCGTGGCGCCGCGGGCGCGCCGCGGACCGGGCGATCTCCACGGGTGCGCTGCTGCTGGTGTCGGTGCCGGAATTCGCGGTGACCGGCGGGCTCGTCGTGCTGTTCGCGGTGACGCTGCGCTGGCTGCCCGCCGTGTCGCTGGTGCCCGCGGGGACGAATCCGCTGCTGCGGCCCGAGATGCTGGTGCTGCCGGTGCTCGGCCTGCTGCTGGCCGGATTGGCGTACGCGACGCGGGTGATCCGCGGTGCCGCCGTGTCCGCAGTGGACTCACCGCAGGTGGAGTTCCTGCGGTTGAGCGGAGTTCGCGGCTCGGTCGTGCTGCGCCGCGCGGTGGTGCCCGCGGTGCTGCCGGTGGCGGTGCAGGTGTGGCTGATCACCGCCGTCGCGTCCGTCGGCGGTGCGGTGCTGGTGGAGAACATCGTCGGCTACCCGGGGATCGGGCAGCTGCTGGTCTCCTCGGTGCAGACCGGGGACCTGCCGGTGGTGCAGGCGCTGGTGCTGCTGCTGGGCGCGGCGATGCTGCTGGCCCTGGTGCTGGCCGACCTCGCCGTGGTGCTGCTGACACCGCGGCTGCGGACGGGGGCGGTGCGGTGATGCGCGCGCTCTCGATCCGGCTGGGCTGGGTGCTGTTCGCCGCGGTGCTGCTGCTGGTGCTGCTCGGCCCGGAACTCGCCCCGCACTCGCCGAGCAGGCCGGTCGGGCCGCCGTTCGCCGCGCCCGGCGCGGTCGGGCTGCTCGGCACCGACCACCTGGGGCGCGACGTGCTGTCCCGGATGTTGCACGGCGGCAGGCCGCTGCTGCTGACCAGCGCGCTCGCCGCGCTGGGCGGGTCCGCGGTGGGTGCGCTGGCCGGGCTGTTCGCCTCGCTCGTCGCCGGCTCGCGGCGCTGGGCGGCGGCGCTGGTGCTGCGACCGCTGGACGTGCTGGCCGCGGTGCCGCCGATCCTGGTGCTGCTGCTGGTGCTCACCGCGCTGCCCGATCGCACCGGGCTGGTGCTGGCGGTGGTGCTCACCGGCGCCCCGCTGACCGCGCGGGTGGCGCGCGCCGCCGCCGACCAGGTGCTCGGGCGCGGTCACCTGGAGGCCGCGATCGCCCGCGGTGAGGGCTGGGGCTGGCTGCTCGGCCGCGAAGTGCTGCCGCTGGTCGCCGGTCCGCTGCTGGCCGACGCGGTGCTGCGCTTCGTCTCCGCCGTGTACCTGGCCGCCGCGGCCGGGTTCCTCGGGCTGAGCGGGACCGATTCGGACTGGGGACTGCTGATCGTGGAGGCGCTGCCCGGGGTGTCGTTGCAGCCGTGGGCGCTGCTGGCGCCGGTGCTGGGCATCGGGTTGCTGGCGGTCGGCACCCACTTCATCGCCGACGGCGCGGGGCGCCGGGCCAGGAGCGTGATCGCGTGATCGCCGAACTGCGCGGGTTGTGCGTCTCCGCGGGCGGGGCCCCGGTGCTCCGCGGCGTCGATCTGTCCATCATGGACGGTGAGGCCGTCGGGCTGGTCGGGGCCTCCGGTTCCGGGAAGACCACGATGGCGCTCGCGCTGCTGGGCGCGCTGCGGCCCGGACTGCGCCACGACGGTGGCCGCAGCCTCGTCGCCGGGCGGGACGTGCTGCCCGCGCCGGGGCCGGGGGTGCGCGGCGGGCTCGTCGGTTACGTCGGGCAGGACCCGGGTGCCGCGCTGAACCCGTACGCGACGGTCCGCTCCACCCTGCTGACCATCACCGGCCCGGTGCCGCGGCGGCGCCGCGCCGAGCACGTCGCCGGGCTGCTGGACCGGGTCGGCCTGGACGCCGCGCTCGCCGAGCGCTACCCGCACCAGCTCTCCGGCGGCCAGCAGCAGCGGGTCGTGCTGGCGGCCGCCCTCGCGCGGCGCCCGCGCCTGCTGGTGCTGGACGAACCGACCACGGCGCTGGACGTGCTGGCGCGCCGCGAGGTGGCCGCCGAGATCGCGCGCTCCCGGGACGACGGGGTGGCGCTGCTGTGGATCAGCCACGACGTCGCGGCGCTGCGGTCCCAGGTGGACCGGGTCGTGGCGGTCGAGGACGGCGCGGTGGTCCCGGCCGGGGCGGACGCCCGGCCCGGCGGGACCGGTGCGGTGCCGGCTCGGCCCCGGCACACCCCGGACCGGGCCGGAGGTGAACCACCGCTCCACCCGCCGGCGTCCGCGGGCGCCGACCTGCTGCGGGTGCGCGGGCTCGCCGCGCACCACGGGTCGCGCGAGGTCTTCGCCGGCGTCGACCTGGACATGCGCGAATCCGACTGCGTCGCGGTGCTGGGCGTCTCGGGCGCGGGCAAGAGCACCCTGGCCCGCCGGATCGTCGGCCTGCACCCCGCCGGGGCCGGTGAACTGCTCCTGCGCGGCGCACCGCTGCACCCGGACGTGCGGCGACGTGACCGGCGGGGCCGCGCCGGGATCGCCCTGGTGGCGCAGCACCCGGCCGACGCGCTGCACCCGCGCCAGGACGTGCGCACCGCGCTGGACCGGCCGCTGCGGCTGCTGCGCTCGATGCGGGATGCGGGCGAACGCGCGGCGGAGGTCCGGCGGCTCCTGGACGCGGTCCGGTTGCCCGCCGACCTGGCCGACCGGCTCCCCGGCGAGCTCTCCGGCGGCCAGCGCCAGCGGGTCGCGCTGGCCCGCGCCCTGGCGGGCCGCCCGGAGGTGCTGGTCTGCGACGAGGTGACCTCCGCGCTCGACGCGGACACCCGCGACGAGGTGCTCGACCTGCTGGACGAGCTGCGCGAGCGGCTGCGGCTCGGCGTCGTGCTCATCACCCACGACCCGGAGATCGCGGCGCGCCGGTCGGGCCGGGTGCTCGTGCTCGCCGCCGGGGGCACGGCCGCGGCCGGGCCCACCGCCGAACTGCTGGCGCCGGATCCGGAGGCCGCCGCGCTGCGGCTGCTGGACCGGCGGCCGGCACGCCGTCCGCGCGACGCCGATCCGAGCGAACCGGCCGCGGTCGGTTCCGGCTCGGCTGAACCCGGCCGGTCCGATGCGGGTCCGGCCGACGCCGACGCCGACCAGTCCTGCACCGACCAGTCCTGCACCGATCCGGCCGATGCCGGTCCGGCCGACCCGGGCCTGGCCAGCGCCGACCCGGTCGACGTCGACCCGGCCGACCTGGACCTGGCGAGCGCGGACCCGACCGAACCGCTGCCGACGAGCTCCGACCCGACCGCCCCAGCCCCGACCGACCCAGCCCAGACCGCCCCCGTGCCCGGCGAGGAGTGCCGCACCCATGAACGCTGACGAGATCATTTTCGAGCTCCAGGACCTGGGCGTCCGGTTGTGGAGCGAGGACGGGCAGATCCGGTTCCGCGCCCCGAAGGGCGCGCTCACCCAGCAGCACCGCGACGCCCTGCGCGCGCAAAAGGACGAGGTGCTCGCGCTGCTGGACCGCGAGCAGGACGCCGGCCAGGTGCGCGCCGACCCGGACGCCCGCGGCGAACCGTTCCCGCTCACCGACGTGCAGACCGCGTACCTGCTGGGCAGGCGCGATTCCTTCGGCTACGGCGGCGTCGCCTGCCACGGGTACCTGGAGGTCGGCTACCCGAGCCTGGAGCCGGACGCGGTGGTCGCCGCGTGGAACCTGCTGATCGGGCGGCACGACATGCTGCGCGCCACCGTGTCGGCCGACGGCTACCAGCAGGTGCTGCCGGAGGTGCCGCGCTGCGAGGTGGCCTGCACCGACCTGCGCGGTGCCGGGCCGGACGCGGTCGCCGCGCACCTGGCCGCGGTCCGGGAGGAACTGGGACACCGGCGCTACGACACCGCGGTGTGGCCCCTGTTCGAGCTGCGGCTGACCCGCACCGACGACGGCGACCTGCTGCACTTCTCGCTGGACTCGCTCATCGCGGACTGGGGCAGCGCCGGGGTGCTGCTGGACGAGCTGGACCTGGTGCTGGCGGGCCGCGCGGCCGAGCTGCCCGAGCTGGAGATCACCTTCCGGGACTACCTGCTCGCCGAGCGCGGGCTGCGCGACACGGCCCGGTACCGCCGCGACCGCGAGTACTGGAAGTCCAAGGTGGACGATCTGCCGCCCGCGCCGGAACTGCCGATGCGCACCGGCAGCGGCACCGGTGAGGTCCGCTTCGACCGGCACCGGTTCCGGCTGTCCGAACAGGACTGGAACGAGTTGCGCGCCCAGGCGGGGGCGCGCGGGATCACCGCCGCCAACGCGGTGCTCGCGGCCTACGCCTCGGTGCTGGACCGCTGGAGCGCGCGCCGCCGCTTCACCCTCAACCTCACCCTGCTGAACCGGCTGCCGCTGCACCCGCAGGTGGATCGGCTCGTCGGCGACTTCACCTCGGTGAGCCTGCTGGACGTGGACGGGATGGCCGGGACCTCGCTGGGGGAGCGCGCCGCGCGGCGCGGCGCGCGGCTGTTCACCGACCTGGACCACCGGTTGCACTCCGGCGTGGAGGTGATCCGCGACCTGGCCCGCGCCCGCGGCCAGGAGGCGGCGCTGATGCCGGTGGTGTTCACCAGCGCGCTCGGTCTCGGGCCCAGCGGTGGGTCCGGTGCGGGTCGCGTGCTCGGCGAGGGCATCACCCAGACCCCGCAGGTCTTCCTGGACTGCCAGGTCAACGACGGGTCCGGGGAACTGGTGGTGGACTGGGACGTTCGCCGCGGCATCTTCCCCGACGGGCTCGTCGCGGACATGTTCGCCGCGTTCGAGGAACTGCTGCGCTCGCTGGCCGCGGACGCGGCCGCGTGGGAGCTGCCGGAACCGGTGGGCCTGCCGGAGTGGCAGCGGGCCGAGCGCGCCCGCGCCAACGACACCGCCGGGCCGGTCCCGGACGGTCTGCTGCAGGACGGGGTCCTGGCGCGCGCCGCCCGCGCGCCGGACGCGATCGCGGTGCGCCACCCGGGCGGGGCCCTGCGCTACGGCGAGCTCGCCGGGCTCGCGGCCGAGGTGGCGCGGCGGCTCGACGGGATCGAACCGGGGGAGCGCGTCGCCGTGCTGGTCGACCGCGGTCCCGAGCAGGTCGTGGGCGTGCTGGGCGTGCTGCTGGCCGGCGGCTGCTACCTGCCGATCGACGCGAACCAGCCGCGGGTGCGCCGGGACCGGGTGCTCGCCGACGCCGGGGTGCGCCGGGTGCTCGTGCAGTCCCGCACCACCGACCTGCCGGACGAGCTGGTGGTGACCGAGCTGGACCGGCTCGAACCCGCCGCGACCGCGCCGCCGCGGCCCGCGACCGCACCGGACGACCCGGCCTACGTCATCTACACGTCCGGTTCGACCGGGGCGCCGAAGGGCGTGGTGATCAGCCACCGCGCCGCGCGCAACACCGTGGACGACGTCACCGAGCGGTTCGGCGTCACCGAGCGGGACCGGGTGCTGGGCCTGGCCCGGCTCGGCTTCGACCTGTCCGTCTACGACGTGTTCGGGGTGCTCGCCGCCGGAGGCGAGCTGGTGCTGCCCGACCCGGAGCGCGGCGCGGACCCCTCGCACTGGGCGGAACTGGTGGCCGAGCACGGCGTGACGCTGTGGAACTCGGTGCCCGCCCAGCTGCAGATGCTGGTGAACTACCTGGATTCCGAGCCCGCGGTGCTGCCGGGCCTGCGGCTGGGCCTGCTGTCCGGCGACTGGATCCCGGTGACGCTGCCCGATCAGCTGGCCCGGTTCGCCCCGGCCGCCGAGCTGGTCTCGCTGGGCGGCGCGACCGAGGCGTCGATCTGGTCGATCCACCACCCGATCGACCGGGTGGACCCGTCGTGGACGAGCATCCCGTACGGAACACCGTTGCGGAACCAGGGTTTCCGGGTGCTCGACGCGGACTGGCGGGACTGTCCGGTGTGGACTCCCGGCGAGCTGTGCATCACCGGCGCGGGACTCGCGCTCGGGTACCTCGGGGACGCGGAGCTGACCGCGGACCGGTTCGTCGCGCACCCCGCCGACGGGCAGCGGCTCTACCGCACCGGCGACCTCGGCCGCTACCTGCCCGGCGGGGAGATCGAGTTCCTCGGCAGGCGCGACGACCAGGTGAAGATCCGCGGCCACCGCATCGAACTCGGCGAGGTGGAGGCCGCGCTGCTGGCCCACCCGGAGGTCGGTGCGGCCGCCGCCGTCGTCGCCGGTGAGGGCGGGGAGCGGGCGCTGCTCGGCTTCACCGAACCCGCCCGCGTCGCCGAGCCGGACCGCGACGAGCGCGGCCGGGAACGGCTGCGCACCGCCGCGGCTAAGTTCGCCGACCGCCAGGTCGCGGGGCTCGCCGCCGAGGACGTCGAGCGTTACCTGCACGACCTGCACCGCGCGGCGCGGCTGTCCATGCTGCACGCGCTGCGCGCCCGCGGCGCCTTCGCCGCCCCGCGCGACGAGGACGCGGTGGTCGACGCCGCCCAGCCGCACGAGCGGCACCGCTGGCTGGTGCGCCGCTGGCTGCGCTGCCTCCTCGACGGCGGCGAGGTCGCCGAGCGGGACGGGCTGCTGCGGATCGCCGCGGACGTCTCCGGCGAGGACGTGGAACGCGCCTGGCAGCAGGTGGAACGGCACTGCGAGCGCGGTCTGTGCACCCCGGACTTCGTGCGCTACCAGCGCGACCACGTCGGCCGCCTGCACGCGCTGCTCGACGACGAGCAGAACCCGTTCGAGCTGCTGTTCCCGCAGGGCCGCGACGAACCGGCGCGGGCGGTGTACCGCGACGACCCGGCGATGCGCTACGCCAACCACGGCGCCGCCGCCGTGCTGCACCGCATCGCCGCCGGGCACGACGGACCGGAACCGCTGCGCGTGCTGGAACTCGGCGCGGGCACCGGCGCGACCACCTCGGCGGTGCTGCCGCTGCTCGACGGGTTCGAGGTGGATTACCTGTTCACCGACGTCACCCCGTTCTTCCTGCCCGCCGCGCAGGAGGAGTTCGCCGGAGTGCCCGGGCTGCGGTTCGGCCTGCTCGACGTGGACGGCGACCTGCGGGCGCAGGGCGCGACGCCGAACTCCGCGGACGTGGTGCTGTGCGCCGGGATGCTCAACAGCGCCCGGGACGTGGCCGCCGCGCTGCGCACCGCCGTGGAACTGCTCGCCCCCGGCGGCTGGCTGGTGTTCACCGAACCGACCGGCGAGCACCCGCAGATCCTGCTCACCCAGGGCTTCATGATGGATCCGGCGGACGGCGACCGGGAACGCGGCGCGAGCACCCTGCTGGACCGGGACCGCTGGCGCGCGCTGCTCGCCGAGGCCGGTGCCGAAGAAGTGCTGTGCCTGCCCGGTGACGAACACCCGATGGCCGCGCAGGGGATGCACCTGTTCGCCGCGCGGGTCGGGGCCGACCGCGCGGCCCCGCACCCGGCGGCGCTGGAGCGGTTCCTGCGGGAGCGGCTGCCCGCGCACATGGTGCCCGCGCATCTGCAGCTGGTGGACGCGCTGCCGGTCACCCGCAACGGGAAGATCGACCGGGCGGCGCTGGCCGGATGGCGGCCCGCCGAACCCGTCGGCACCGCGGTCGAGTCCGATGTGGACGGCGGGGACGAGCTGGCGGCGCGGCTGTGCGCGCTGTGGGCCTCCGCGCTCGGCGTGCAGCGGATCGGGCCGGACGAGAACTTCTACCACCGCGGCGCGGATTCGCTGATCCTGGCGCGCGTCGCGGGCCGGCTGCGCGAGGAGGTCCCGGAGGCCGCGGACTTCGCCTACGACACGCTGCTGCGCCAGATGCTCAACGAGCCCACCGTGACCGCGCTGCTCGCCGCCTTGCGAGCCGGGCGGGAACCCGAGGTGGCGCCGGTGCGCGCGGCACGGGGCGGCTCGCTGCTGGTGCCGTTCGGGTCGCAGGACGTCGACGGGCCGGTGCGGGTGCTGTTCCACGCGGCGCTCGGCACGATGGACTACTTCCAGCACCTGGGCGCCGCGCTCGCCGAGCAGCGGCTCGGCCCCGTGGTGGGGCTCGCGGTCGCCGATTGGGACGCGTACTGCGCGATCCCCGCCGAGGACCTGATCCCCCGCGTCGCCGACGACTACGCGCGGCGGCTCGTCGACGAGGGCCACACCCGGTTCCAGCTCGTCGGCTACTGCCTCGGCGGGCTGCTGGCCACCGAGGTGGCGCGGCGGCTGGCCGAACGGGGCCTGGAGGTCGTGGACCTGACGCTGGTCGACAGCATCCCGATGTTCATCGAGACCGACGAGGAACTCGCCTTCGAATCGATCTTTGTGCCGAACCTGGGGCTGGACCCGGTCGCCTCCGTCTTCGGGCCCGAAGTGGACGCCGCGGACGTGCACCGCGCCGTGCAGACGCTGATGGAGCAGTGCTCCGGCAAGGTCCCGGCCGGGGCGATCGCCGCGCTGCGCGACGACCCGGGGCTCACCGCGGTCGCCGAGGCGGCCACCCGCCGGGCCCGGATCGACCAGCGGGACCGGCTCGCCGAGTACGCCCGCGCCGCCGCCGAGAACGCCGGCGTCCCGGTCGAGCCGGAGATGGTGCCGACCCTGTTCCGGGTGTGCAGGCACAGCATGATCGCCGCTCGCTTCGACCCGGAGCCCTACGCCGGCGACATGCGGTTCCTGCGGGCCGACCAGCAGCAGACCTTCGGCCTCACCGCCGGGGTAGGGCACTTCGCCGCGCCGTTCTGGGAACGCACCTGCCTCGGCGGGTTCGCGGTCTCCGACGTGCCCGGCGACCACTTCAGCGTCATCGAACCCCCACAAGTGCAGATCGTCGCGGACCGGTTGGCCGAACCGCTGCGCGCGGACGTCGAGGAGCAGGGAGCGCACGCATGACAACAGCCGCTGGAGGAGCGGAGCAGGGCAGCTCGGCGCTCGCCGAGCTGCGGCGCCCGATCGCGCCGATGACGCGGCTCGGGGTGCTGCTCGGCGGGATCGGGGCGTTGACCACGCTCGCCCCGTTCGTCGGGATCGCCGAGCTGGGGCGCACGTTGCTGGCGCCGGGGCCGCTGGACGCCACCCGGGTGGCCTGGACCGCGGTGGTCATCGCGGTCGGCACGGTGCTCGGCTGGAGCTGCACCGGCGCGGCGCTGTGGATCACGCACCTGGCCGACGGCCGGATGCAGGCCGAGCTGCGCCGCAGGCTGGTCCGCAAGCTCGGCGAGGTCGGGCTCGGCTGGTACTCGGAGACCAACTCGGGCCGGGTGCGCAAGGCCGCGCAGGACGACGTCGACGACCTGCACCACCTGATCGCGCACCACGACGTGGAGCTGGCCGGGGCGGTGGTGCTGCCGCTCGGCGGGCTGGCCTACCTGCTGTGGGTGGACTGGCGGCTGGCGCTGCTGGCGCTGGCGACGTTGCCGATCTACTTCGTGGCCTACGGGTTCATGATGCGCGGGTTCGCCGACAAGATGCGCGAGATGGACTCCGGGTTCGCCCGCGTCAGCGCCGCCATCGCGGAGTTCGTGCACGGCATCGCCGTGGTGAAGTCGTTCGGGCAGACCGGCCGGGCGCACGCCGGTTACCGGCGCGCCGTCGACGAGTTCGGCGAGCGCTACGCCGGGTGGGTCCGCCCGGTGCTGCGGCTGGAGGCGCTGACCTCGATGGCCCTGTCGGTGCCGGTGATCGCGCTGGTCGGCGTGGCGGGCGGCACCTGGTTCGTGCAGCGCGGCTGGGTGACGCCGATCGACGTGCTCGCCGAGGTGCTGGTGGCCGTGGTGCTGCCCTCGACGCTGCTCACCCTCAACCAGGGCTTCACCGCGCAGCGCAAGGCCGTCGCCGCCGCCGAACGGCTGTCCGGACTGCTGTCCGCCCCGGCGCTGCCGGTGGCCGCGGAACCGCGCAGCCCGCAGGGCAACCTCGTCGAGTTCGACGCGGTGGAGTTCGGCTACGCCGCGGACGAACCGGTGCTGCGCGGCGTGGACCTCACCTGCCGCCCCGGCACGGTCACCGCGCTCGTCGGCCCGTCGGGCGCGGGCAAGTCCACGCTGGCGAAGCTGCTGCCGCGGTTCTACGACGTCACCGGTGGGGCGATCCGGCTCGGCGGTGTCGACGTCCGCGAGATCGCGCCCGCCGAGCTGTACCGGCACGTCGGGTTCGTGCTGCAGGACGTGCAGCTGCTGCACGGCACCGTGGCCGACAACCTGCGGCTGGGCAGGCCCGCCGCGACCGAGCGGGAACTGGTCGCCGCCGCCGAAGCCGCCCGCATCCACGAACGCATCACCCGGCTGCCCCGCGGCTACGAGTCGGTGATCGGCGAGGACGCGGTGCTCTCCGGCGGGGAGGCGCAGCGCGTCTCCATCGCCCGCGCGCTGCTCGCCGACACCCCGGTGCTGGTGCTGGACGAGGCCACCGCCTACGCCGACCCGGAATCCGAAGCCGAGATTCAGGAGGCGCTGTCCGCCGTCGCGCGCGGCCGCACCGTCCTGGTGATCGCGCACCGCCTGTCCACCATCACCGACGTCGACCGGATCGTCGTCGTCGAACGCGGCCGCGTCGCCGAGCAGGGCACGCACGCGGAACTGCTCGCCGCGGACGGCCGCTACGCGCGCATGTGGGCCGAGCACGAGTCGACCACCGACAGCACCGCCGGGGCGCCCGACGGGGGAGGAGCAGCACGATGATCAGGCACCTGGCGACGATCCTGGGGCCGCAGCACCGCGGTGCGCTGCGCTCCTACCTGGCCTGGCTGGTCGGGTACGCGGTGCTGGAAGGGCTGGCGATGGCCTTCCTGGTGCCGGTGCTGGGCGCCGTGCTCAGCGGCGACACCGGTGCCGCCTGGCGCTGGCTGGGCGCACTGGCGATCGCCGTGCTGGCGACCTGCGTCGCCCGCTACCAGCAGGCGATGCAGGGATTCCGGCTGGCGCTGGTCACCCTCGGGACCCTGCACCGCCGCCTCGGCGACCACGTGGCCTCGCTGCCGCTGGGCTGGTTCAGCTCGGAGAAGGTCGGCAGGCTCTCCCGCAGCGCCACCGGCGGCACCTTCATGGTCACCAACGTGTTCGCGCACCTGCTCACCCCGGTGGTGAGCGGTGTCGTCACGCCCGCGACGGTGGCGGTGGCGATGCTGGTGCTCGACTGGCGCCTCGGCCTGGTGATGGTGCTGGCCGCGCCGCTGCTGTACCTGACGCACCGCTGGTCCGCGCACTGGATCGGGCGGTCCGAGCAGCAGCGCGACGCCGCCGACGCGCTCGCCGGGAACCGCGTGGTGGAGTTCGCCCGCAACCAGCAGACGCTGCGCGCGTTCGGCCGCGGCGCCGAGGGCTACGCGCCGCTGGAGGAGGCCATCGACGGCCGCGGGCGCGCCGCGGGCCGGATGCTCACCGAGACGATGCCGCGGCTGCTGGCCTCCGGGCTCGCCGTGCAGCTGTCCTTCGCCGCGCTGGTCGCGGTCGGGGTGGCGCTGGTGCTGGGGTCCGCGATCGAGCCGGTGACGCTGGTGGCGCTGCTGGCGCTGGCCGCGCGGTTCGTCGGCCCGCTCACCGAGGTCGCCGGGCTCAGCGGCATGGTGCGGATGGCCGGCAACGACCTGCGACGGCTCGCGGAGATCTTCGACGAGGAGCCGCTGGCCGAACCGGCCGCGGCCGCCGAGGTCACCCGCCCCGGCGAGATCGAGTTCGACGCGGTCCGCTTCGGCTACGACCCGGCGAACCCGGTGCTGCGGGACGTGTCGCTGCGGGTGCCCCCGCGCACCATGACCGCGGTCGTCGGGGCCTCGGGCTCCGGCAAGACCACCATCACCCGGCTGATCATGCGGTTCTTCGACGTGGATTCCGGGGTGGTGCGCGTCGGCGGCGCGGACGTGCGCGAACTGGGCACGGCCGGGCTCGCCGAGCAGGTGTCGCTGGTGATGCAGGACGTGTACCTGTTCGACGACACGCTGGAGGCGAACATCCGCATCGGCCGGCCCGCCGCCACCGACGAGGAGCTGCGCGAGGCGGCGCGGCTGGCGGGCGTGCACGAGATCGTCGAACGGCTCCCGCAGGGCTGGGCCACCCCGGTCGGCGAGGGTGGCGCCTCGCTCTCCGGCGGGGAGCGGCAGCGGGTGTCGGTGGCGCGGGCCGTGCTCAAGGGCGCGCCGATCGTGCTGCTGGACGAGGCGACCGCCGCCCTGGACCCGGAGAACGAGCGCTACGTGCAGGACGCGCTGCGCAGCCTGATGCGCACCTCCACGCTGGTGGTGATCGCGCACAAGTTGCCGACCGTGGTCGCCGCGGACCAGATCCTGGTGCTCGACGACGGCCGCATCGCCGAACGCGGCACGCACGAGGAGCTGCTGGCCGCGGACGGCCGGTACGCGGAGTTCTGGAACCGGCGCACCCGCAGCCGCGGCTGGCGCCTGGTGTCCGCGGAGCAGGACCGGTGACCGCTGTCGTCGGAGTCGTCGGCGGGCGCGGGGACGTCGGTTCGCACGCGGTGCGGGCGTTGCGCGGACGCGGGTGCGCGGTGCGGATCGGCGGGCGCAGCGCGCCTTCCGGGCCGGAGGAGCGGGTGGTGGACTTCCGTTCCAAGTCCACTGTGGACGAGTTCTGCGCCGGGCTGGACGTGCTGCTCAACTGCGCGGGGCCGTCGCGGGAGATCGGCGACGCGCTCGCCGTCGCGGCGCACCGCGCGGGCGCGGACTACGTGGACGTGGCGGGGGACGAGGCGCTGCACGCGCTGCTGGACCCCGCCGGTCCCCGCGTCGCGGTCCTCTCGGCCGGGTTGCGGCCGGGCTTGACCGGGTTGTTCCCGCGCGCGGTCGCCGCCGAGCTCGACCGGGTGGACGCGCTCGAAGTCCACTTCGGACTGCTCGACCGGTTCACCGAGGTCGCCGCGGCGGACTACCTGCACGGCGTGGGGGGCCGCGCGCGCCCCCCCCCCCGCCGCGGGGGGGGGGGGGGGGCGGGGGGGGGGCGGGCGCGGCGGGG